>JBGTKR010000415.1:0-8189 GCA_041744535.1 Pyrinomonadaceae bacterium | reverse complement strand
TTTGACTTCCGCCCGAACATCCGTAATTTTTGCTTTAAGTGTTCCATTTGTTGCAGTTATCGGAATCTGAACGGCGATCTGTTTGCCGTCTATGATTTCTATCGGATTGACATTTTGATTGAGAGTCCCCTGAATAAGCGGAGTTATAAGGTTGCTGAACAGAGGCGAAATTCCGTCCAGATTTACGGTTTCGACATTTATCGTGCCGTAAATTTTTTGTTTTTCTTTATCAAAACGTAATTCAAGATTTGCCTGCGACCAGCCGGAAAAATTTAAGCATTGTCCGGCAATGCTGTAACTTCCGCTAAACGCAAGCGGGGCTGTAATGTCATTTTCAGCAAAATTAACGCCGGTCTTAACACCGCTCCCTTCTTTCAGCAGTTTGATTTTCCCGTCGCACTGATTATCTTGAAGCAAGCCGTATTTTACAGCCTCCGGATCATTATTTTCGCCCGTATTTGAAGCCAATCTCAAAGGAAACGAAGGGGGATTCATATCGTCAAAGATCGTCTGTAAAATCTGATTAAAAAATTCCTGTTTTAAAACGATCTGTGCGGTTGCGGGCGGAGTTCCATCCTTTGAAGGGGCTTGGATTATTTCACCCGGAAGTTGAGCGGCTTCGGGAGTGCCGACAAACAAAAAGAATGTCAGCACTCCGCCGAGAATCAATCCGGCTAAACCGCCTAATAGAAAAACTAATAATTTACTCATAATTTTATCTAGTTGGCATTTGCCGACTGCATCATTTGTGTAATTACTGCCGATGCGGCATTAAATAAAATTCCGATCTGCTGCCGAATCTGAGATTCTTCAATCTTTTCAAAATCCGTCGGTTCTTTAAACATATCGTCCGAAACATCGGTTGAAATATCGCTCATTTCCGTTACGATTTTGATGCCTTTAAGTCCGTTTGCTCCTTTATCCGCTTGCGAAACCATTTCGGACCGAAGCGGCAAGCCGGTTTCCTTGTCAACTAAAACAAACGATTCCGTATCAACTTCACCGGCTTTTGTATTTGTTTCGGTTGTTGCCGAATATTTATATTTTATAGCATCTCTGCCGTTCACCTTTTCCTCACCGACTTTTTCCAAACCCTTCAGGTTTTTCATTTGATTAACGATCTGTCCCGGTGTCATCAAACTGCGAACCTGAAAACCCGTAGATTGCTGATTTAGTTCGGCATATTGTTTTCTGTCCGGCAGAACGACTAAATTTTTACTGCCGAGTTCGAGATAGACCAATTTCTGACCGTTCGGCAAATTAAATTCCATCCGCTTATTATTCCCTTTACGAGCGACGTTTGCGACAAGCGGTGTCGGTAAAGCCAAATTGCCTTTTTCACCCATTGTTTGAATATTTAAATTAACTTTTCCCTGATAGGTTTCCGGCTCTTTGACCTCGATCATCGAAGATTCGGATTCATTTGCATTTGATTCCATATTGGAATCGGTCATATTCGATTCGGCATTGGTATTCGCCGAATTCAGGTTTTCATTTGCATTTGTTGTAACTTCCGTATTTGTTTCACAACCTGCCAAAAAAATACTTACGCAAAAAAGTATGGTTAAAGTCATACCTTTAATTCGATTTAATTTATTCATAATTTCTCCCTTACTGAATTGTTTTATATTTTAATGATAATACAAAATTAGTAAAAAGTTTAAGCGATTTCTAACTTTGCAAATTTCTCGATCAGTTTTTTCTGTCCGAAACCGGGAAAACTGATCGTAAGTTTGACGTTATCGCCCGTTCCTTCACGCCTTAAAACCAAGCCTTTGCCGTATTTTGTATGGCGGACGCGGCAGCCCGGCAAGAATTTTCCTTTTGGCAGATCGGCTTTTTCAGGTCGGTCTTTTGAAGCAAATTCCTTTAATTTCTCCATTCCCGTCTTCTTGTCTTCTGCCAATGGCTGACCGCTGTTCGCTGAGTGTTCATCTTTTTTCTTGAAAAATTCGGCAATCGCTTCCGTATTATTATAAGTTTTTCCGGCATAAGTCGAACGCTGTTTCGGTTCACGATGTTCACCTTTTAAAGCACTTGCCGTATATTTATTGTCCTGCACCGCCGCACTTTTGGCGAATGAAAGCCACGAATTTCCGCGTGTCGCATCTTCAATCAGATCGAGCGGCATTTCATTTAAGAACTGCGAAGGTTCAGCCGCCATTTCCTGTCCGTAAACGCGGCGGCGGGTTGAATGCGTGATATACAAAACCTTTTCCGCCCGCGTAATGGCGACATAAGCAAGGCGGCGTTCTTCTTCGAGTTCGAGCGGATCATTGATGCTGCGGGCGTGCGGGAAAATTCCGTCTTCCAAACCGACGAGAAAAACAACCGGAAATTCCAAACCTTTCGCAGCGTGAACCGTCATCAAAGTTACGGGAGCATTACGGTCATATTTGTCGGTATCGGAAGAAAGTGCGGCGTGGTCTATAAAATCCCGCAAGCCGTTTTCTTCCTGTTTATCGTAATCAACCGCCGCATTGACGAGTTCTTCGAGGTTGGCAAGACGTGCTTCGGCTTCTTCGGAATTTTCCGATTTGAGCATCAGCGAATAACCCGTATTTTCAATTGCGGCAATCACGACTTCCGAAACCGGACGATCTGATTCCGAACTTTCCGCTAATTTTTTCTGCAAACCTTCGGCGATTCCTTTAAATAATTTTAGAGATTTTTTCGCACGCGGCGTTAAATTAAGCGGCTGATCGTATTTTTCATCGGTAATTATCGCAAGTGTTTCCCACAAAGAAACGCCGAAATCCTTTGCCCGGAAATTTAATTCATCAAGCGAAGTTTTGCCGAGTCCGCGAGCCGGCGTATTTATCACACGCATCAACGCCACATCGTCAAATGGATTCAAAGTAAGTTTCAAATACGCGACAATATCTTTGACTTCCGCCCGTTCATAAAACGAAAAGCCGCCGACAATGTTGTAATTTATCCGCATTTTCCGCAACGCTTCTTCAAAAACACGCGATTGTGCATTGGTGCGATAAAGAATGGCTATCTTATCCTTTGAATTCAAACGCTGATGGTCGTAAATCTTCGACGCGACATATTTTCCTTCCTGATCGGCATCAAATGCCTGAAAATATGTAATTTTTGCACCGCCGGAGTTTTCCGTCCAAAGTTTCTTTTCCTTGCGGCTTTTATTATATGAGATAATTGCATCGGCAACGTCAAGAATTGTCTGCGTTGAGCGATAATTTTGTTCGAGCATCACGACCTTTGCATTGGGAAAATGTTCTTCAAACAAAAATATATTTTCAATATCCGCACCTCTGAATTTGTAGATACTTTGCGAATCGTCGCCGACAACGCAGATATTTTTCTGTTTTTCGGTTAAATATTGCACCAAAGCGAACTGTAACGGATTCGTATCCTGATATTCGTCAACTAAAATATATTTGAATTTATTATTATATTTTTCACGAACTTCGGGAACTTTTCTTAAAAGTCTGACGGTTTTTATCATTAAATCATCAAAATCCAGAGCATTCGCATTATTCAAACGCTCTTCATACATCCGAAAAACTCTGGCAATCGCCGCCCGTTTTTCGTCCGCATATTCCACCCTTGAAGCATACATTTCGTAATCTTCACCCTTATTTTTCGAGCCGCTGATCGCAAACAAAACCTGCCGCGGCGAAAGCTGTTTCGGGTCTAAGCCTAAATCCTTGATGCAGTTTCTGATAACTTTGCTCGAATCATCCGTGTCATAAATTGTAAATGATTTGTTATAACCTTCCGACAAATGCTCGATGTCCTGCCGCAAAATTCTGACGCACAAACTGTGAAAAGTAGAGATCAGCGGTGCGGAACGCAAATTTTGTCCACGCAGAAGTTCATTTATCCGCTCACGCATCTCGCCCGCCGCTTTGTTTGTAAATGTTACGGCTAAAATATTATGCGGAGCGACATTTTTTTCGGCAATCAAATAAGCGATGCGAATTGTAATAACGCGGGTTTTTCCCGAACCCGCACCTGCCAGCACAAGTAACGGTCCTTCGGTATGTTTGACGGCTTCGAGTTGTTTCGGATTGAGTGTTTCTAGAATTTCCATAAAAGTAATTTAGATAAATTTTGTTGAATTTCAATGTTAATTCTTTAGTCTTGAAGCGTCAAAGTAGAAAGAAAAAAGGAATGTAATTCTACATTCCTTTTTATTTTCGCATCCGGTTGGGATATTCATTCTCGTCAAACCATCGTTTGCCGTCTTTGTTCATATTCCAAGGATTGCTGTATTCTCGTAAATGCGGAAAAATTTCGGCAAAAGGATTTATATGCAGGCATTGCTTGAATACCCTTCGATAACGACGATTATAAATTCGTTTATCTTGTTTTTCACTTTCTTTATCAAGAATGCCTCCGATTGCAGTTTTCCTTCTTGATCTGCTCATATTCATTAGACCTCCTCTAATGAAACGGCAAATTAAAATACCTCCGATGATTTATAATTTGATTTTCCATAAAAATTTATTTAATCAAATTTTGAATTTCCTTAAATTGATCGTCCTTTGAATCCCTTAAGAGTTCAAAAAGTGCCATTTCAACGCAGGATGGCACGACTCCGTTCATTTTCATTTTGCTGATGGCGGTGGCTTTGTCTTCTTTGTGGCGAGAGCCGACGGCATCGTTTAGGATATGGACTTCAAAGGCTTCGGTTAAAAGATCGTGGGCGGTTTGATTGACGCAGACGTGGGTTTCGACTCCGCAGAGAACGACTTGCGAAACATCGGTTGCACGCAGTTGTTCTAAAAATGGTGTAGCACCGCAGGAACTAAACGCGGTTTTTTCGATAAAATCAAAATCAGCGGGAAGAATTTCCAGTAATTCATCAATCGTTTTTCCTAAACCTTTCGGATATTGTTCGGTGATAATGATCGGCAGATTCAAAATCTGAAAACCACGCAAAGCGATCTTGGCACGCGAAGCTAATCTCTCAAAATCTGGAATTACATTGCGAAAAGCCTCTTGCAGATCAACAATTACAAGGGCTGCTCGGTTTCTATCTAAAACTCTCGGATGCGACATAGGTTTAATTTGCGATTTGCGATTGTTTGTAATCCGTTAAAATGAATTATTTTTCGACTTCGGATTTCTGTTTTTCTTCAAGCTGTTGTTTTTTTAATTTTTTGGCTTTGCGTTCCTCATCCCATATACGTTTTTCGGCGTAGTAGGTTTTAAAAAATATATAGGTCGCCGCGGTGCTGAGGATTAAAATCAAAATCATCATTCCGGCGATAAAATAAATTTCCGCTTGTTCTGAACCGGGCATAAAATAAATTTTAACTCAAAGGATTTGTATCGTAAAGAAAGCGTTTCTGAATCTCAGATTTCAAAATCACCGATAGTCCGATCAACTTCGGTTTTGTGCGGGTCTTCGCCCATCGCCCATTTGAGCAGAGGTGGAGTTACAAGAGTTGTCGTCATTACAACAATAACGATCACGCTGAAAGTGTCGGAACTGACAATCGGTTGATAGATGCCTTTTGTATTTGTTAAGGACAAACCCGCTCCGACGCTGGCAAAAAATAAAACGACTTCGCCGAGCGGCACCATTCCGAAACTGACCGCCATTCGGTTTACACCTTTGTCCAAAACACCGATCCCGCAAGCGATCTTTCCGAGAAATGCCGCCAGCGTCAGGGCAAATGCAAATCCGAGAAGATACGGTTTACCGAAGGCGGTCAAATTTACCTGCAAACCGACAAAAACAAAAAATACCGGAGCAAGAAGTGCGGTGAGCGGTGCGAGAAAATCTTCCAGATGGTGCTTTTGATGATCCATAAAATGTCGAAAATGTGCTTCATCCAAAATCAATCCGGCGGCAAATGCCCCGATAATTGCGGCTAATCCGACCTTTGTAGCAAAATATGCCGTTATAAAACAGATAGCAATGGAAAATCCGATAACAAAACTCCGGCTTTCAAAAGTGCTGAACGTCTGAAAAATTTTCGGCATCAACAGTTGACCTAGAAAAATTGCCCCCACCAAAAAACCGATTGCTGTAACAGCAATTAAAAAAAATGAGGTAAAACTGAGTTCAGTTCCGCGAGCGGCGGCATCAACCGAGCTTTTAACAATTCCCAACAAAAGCAAAGCCAAAACATCATCAATAACCGCCGCACCCAAAATGATCTTCGCTTCCTTGCGATCCAGATGACCTAAATCCTTTAAAACCCTTGCGGTTATCCCGATGCTCGTGGCTGTAATCATCGCCCCGATAAAAATATTGGAAAGCGTCGTTCCATCGGGAATGAAAATATATGAAACAAACCAGCCGAGAAAAAAAGGAGTGATAATACCGATCAATGCGACCAACAACGAAGATAATCCGACTTTGAGCAAATCCGGTAAATCCGTTTCCAGCCCGACCTCGAATAAAAGTATGATGACACCGATCTGGGCAAACGCTTCGATAACGACATTGGTTTTAAGAGTTTCGGCATAGGGAAAACCGATCAGAAATAAATTACCGAGCAGAATACCAGCAAAAAGTTCACCGAGAACGGCGGGTTGATTGAATTTTTCAAAAATTTCACCGAATAGAACCGCCGCGATTAAAATCACACCGACACCGACCAGCACCGTCGGGTCAAGTCCGTGTCCTTCAGCACCTTCCGCCGCAAAAACAACCTGAGACAAAAGATTTATCCCGATAAACAAAGATATGATGTAAAAAAGTTTTCTTTTCATTTATGCTGTAAAAATTAGTTTAATAGGTAAATTATAAATATACAATAAAATTTTCTTCAATAGTTTTTTGGTAATCCGATAAATAAGGTTTTTTGCTGAATTGATTTACTATTAAAATCCGTATATTTTTGAAAAGAATTTTTAACAGCTTTTCGACAAGGAGAAAATTTTCAAATGTCCGAATCAAATCAAAATGCCATCGAATCCAGTTTGCAGGAAGATAGAATTTTTGAACCGCCGCCGGAATTTTCTGCAAATGCAGATATAAAAAGTTTTGAAGAATATGAAAATATTTACAACGAAGCGGCAAAAAATCCGGTTGAATTCTGGGAATCGGTAGCGGAAAATCTGCATTGGTTTGAAAAATGGGAAACGGGTTTGGAATGGAACGAACCGCACGCAAAATGGTTTGTCGGCGGGAAAATAAATGTTTCTTACAATTGTTTGGACAGACATATAGAAACTTGGCGAAAGAATAAAGCCGCGATAATCTGGGAAGGCGAACCGGAAGGCGAAACCCGCACAATTACTTATCAGCAATTGCACAGCGAAGTTTCCAAATTTGCCAATGCATTAAAAAAACTCGGAATCAAAAGCGGAGACAGAGTGGCGATCTATATGCCGTTGGTGCCGGAAGCGGCAATGGCGATGCTGGCTTGTGCAAGAATCGGTGCGACTCACACGGTAATTTTTGGAGGATTTTCCGCCGATTCGATTACCGACCGCGTTAATGATTGCAATTGCAAAGTGATTATCACGGCGGACGGCGGTTATCGGCGGGGAAGTATTTTGCCTTTAAAGGAAACGGTTGATAAAGCAGTTGCAAATTGCCCGACGATTGAAAATGTCATTGTTTTAAATAGAACTAACACCGAAATTGAGATGAAAACAGGACGCGATCATTGGTGGCACGAATTGATGAAGGAATCTGATGATAATTGTCCCGCTGAAGAACTAGATTCGGAACATCCGCTTTTTATACTTTACACTTCCGGCACGACCGGAAAACCAAAGGGAATTCTGCACACGACGGGCGGTTATCTGACGGGAGCATATATCACGAGCAAATGGGTTTTTGACCTGAAAGATGAAGACACATTCTGGTGCACCGCCGATGTCGGTTGGATTACGGGGCATTCTTATGTAACTTACGGACCGCTTGCCAACGGGGCGACGGTTTTTATGTATGAAGGTGCTCCGAATTTTCCCGATTTTGACAGATTTTGGGATATTATCGAGCGGCACAAAATAAATATATTATACACCGCACCGACGGCAATTCGTGCATTTATCAAATGGGGCGAAGAATATCCGAATAAACACGATCTTTCGTCATTGCGTCTGCTTGGAACGGTCGGTGAACCGATCAATCCCGAAGCGTGGATGTGGTATCACAAAGTTATCGGGAATGAAAAATGTCCGATTGTTGATACTTGGTGGCAGACGGAAACCGGCTCGATTATGATTACGCCTCTGCCCGGTGCAACTCCGAC
>JBGTKR010000414.1:0-10950 GCA_041744535.1 Pyrinomonadaceae bacterium | reverse complement strand
CGCTCGAACGCCTGCCGATATTCGTCCGCGTCGGTGCGGTAATTCCGACACAATCCGTAATCCAACACACGGGCGAAATGGAAAATGCAGAGATCACGTTAAATGTGATCGGCGAAATTTCGTCAAATGAAACCGAAATATCTATGCTTTACAGAGATTCCGGCGAAGGTTATCAGTATCGAAAAGGTATGTGGCAGAAATTAGAAATAGAATATAAAAAAAATGATTTAATAGTAAAGACCACCGGTAAATATAAAGCACCGGTGAACGGCTTTTTTGAATTTGTCGGATTTATCAATCCGCCTCTCTCTATATCAATTAACGGAAAAATTCCGGCTTCGGATTTATTCAACATATTAAATTTCAAGCGTCATAGAATACGAATAAATTAGCAGAATAATACCAAGTTGCGTGAATAAGATTAGTGAAAAAATCAATCTATGAAATATCTGCGTAGAAGACAACCACCCCGTCAGTCGAAGCGACTGCTACCCCTGCTTTGAAAGGATGGGAGTGAGATGGTCGAGGAATACTTATCGCATCACAAAAGCAAATCCAATCAAGACTCCAATAAGATTATTCTTGAAGAGTGAATGAATTTCAGTCAAAGATCAAACCTCTGCACTTTCCTAGTGCAGAGTGGTTTAGTGAAGCGGACTTTTACGAAAAAAGCACCGAACGCTCTTTTTGAATTTAACGCTTATTGAGCCATTCTGAGGGAATGAGCAAAAATCGCTTATTGATACTTTTGGGGGATTTGGCATAAAAAAATTCTATTGGAAATCTCCCCTGCTTTTTTTCACTCTCCATTATAGAGTTATTTGCCCGTCAATGTAACCTTGACTGAACACTAGACCTGAAAGAGTTTTAGAGAAATTATTTCGCATAATTCTAATTTATCTCTTTGAGGTGATTATATTCAATTGCAAAATCGTGCGTCCTTGCCACTTAAAGACTTTGCGTTTATTATTTTGGGTTTAGCAATAATAAAATCTATATAAAAGGAAAATAACAAAAAATTATGTCGGAAAATACAAAAATTACGGTTGCCCACGGCGACGGAATCGGTCCCGAGATTATGGCGGCGACTTTGAAAATTATCGAAGCGGCGGGTGCAAGACTCGATTATGAAACTATCGAGATTGGCGAAAAAGTTTATTTAAGCGGAAACGCGGCGGGAATTGCTCCTGAGAGTTGGGATTCTTTGAAACGCACGAAAGTTTTCTTAAAAGCTCCAATTACGACTCCGCAAGGCGGCGGTTATAAATCGCTTAATGTGGCGGTTCGCAAAACGCTCGGACTTTATGCGAATGTTCGTCCGTGTGTTTCGTATCATCCATTCGTTGAAACAAAGCATCCGGTAATGGATGTTGTTATCGTCCGCGAAAACGAAGAAGATTTGTATGCGGGAATCGAATATCGTCAGACGCAGCAGGTTGAAGAATGCTTAAAATTGATGTCGAATGTCGGCTGCGAAAAGATCATTCGCTACGCTTTTGAATACGCCAAAAAATTTAATCGCAAAAAAGTTACGGCGTTTATGAAGGACAATATTATGAAGCAAACCGACGGAATGTTTCATAGAATTTTTGACGAAATTTCGGAAGAATATCCGAACATCGAAAGCGATCATTGGATCGTTGACATCGGTGCGGCAAAACTCGCCGACACGCCCGAAAGATTCGATGTCGTGGTAATGCCGAATCTCTACGGCGATATTTTGTCGGATGTGTCGGCACAAATAGCAGGTTCGGTCGGACTCGCCGGTTCATCAAATATCGGCGAAGATGTCGCAATGTTTGAAGCGATCCACGGTTCTGCTCCAAGACGTGCGGGACAAAACATGGCAAATCCTTCGGGACTTTTCCTCGGCTCAATTTTGATGCTTCTGCACATCGGGCAAACCGACGTTGCGACCAAAGCCCACAATGCTTGGCTCAAAACAATCGAAGACGGCGTTCACACATACGATATGTATAAGGAAGGCGTTTCCACTGAAAAAGTCGGCACAAGCGAATTTGCCGATGCGGTTGTCGAAAGAATCGGACAAAAATCCGAAACTCTAAAAGCGGTTGATTACTCAGCAGGCGAAAACGTCAAAGAAGCCGACACAGCTAAAAAACCTTACACGATCAAACCCGAACAAAAGAAAGAACTCGTCGGAGTTGATGTTTTCTTGGACTGGTGGAAAGGCAATTTCTACGGCGTAGCAGACGAACTCGGCGGATTGGTCGAAAAAGTAAACGGCGGCGGCTTAAAACTCCAATCCATCGCCAACCGCGGCGTAAAAGTCTATCCCGACGGAAACCCCGACACATTCACAGTTGACCACTGGCGTTGCCGCTTCACGCCCGAATCCGGCGAAGGAAACACAATCGAAAAATCCGCAATAATTTCGCTCCTCCAAAGATTTAACGATTCCGGTTTAGACGTTATCAAAACCGAAAATCTTTACAACTTTGACGGCGAGCGTGGTTATTCGGTTTAAGATAAACAATTGAATTTGTGAAAATTAAAAAGGATGAAGTTTTGGTTTCATCCTTTTTTAATAATTTGCTATGTTTAGAAAAATGTCTTATATTTATAGACAAGTGTCGCATTTTCGGGTGGTGGTAAAAAATTATGATTGTTGAAAAAAAATTGGATAAAAAAATATCAACTCTTTTTAAGTCTAATGCTGTAAACTCGGAAATTAAAACGGTCAAGCGGAATCTGACTTATAATGAATTTCTTTCTAACAAAATGTTGATTATCAAGTTGATAAGAAAGGGAGTTCCATATTCGCTTTTTGATTTGATTAAGGATGTTACACCATTTAGTGAAGCTGACTGGGCGGAATTTCTGAATGTTTCGACTAAAACTTTAGAGCGTTACAAAAAAGCCTCGAAACAATTTAAGCCGCTTCAATCGGAGAAAATTATCGAGATGGCAGAAGTTACGAATGTTGGCAAGGAAGTTTTCGGCGATATGGAAAAGTTTAAGTTGTGGCTTGAAACACCGAATTTTGCATTGGGAAATATGAAACCATTGGAACTTTTGAAGGATTCTTACGGCAAGGAAATGGTTATCGGTGAGCTTACACGCATCAACCACGGGATTTTGGTTTAATGGAAGCATTCAGACTCTCGCGTGAAAAATTTGCCTCGACGCTTTCGGGTAAAGGTGCGGCGATCAAAGGTGCAAGGTGGAATTCGGTCGGCACGGAAATTGTTTACACGGCTTCAAATCGCTCTCTGGCAATGGCGGAAGTTGCCGTTCATCTGACACTTGCGACAATTCCCGATGATTATGTAATACTGACGATTTTTCTGCCGGATGATATTTCCCTGCAAAAATTTACCGAAAAAGATTTGCCGCCCGATTGGAATGTTTTCCCGAATCCGCCGTCAACGCAATCTGTCGGAGATAAATTTATATCAGACAACAAATACTGTATCCTGCAAATTCCTTCGGCTGTAACAAAAGGCGATTATAATTTGCTCATCAACCCGCATCACAAGGAATTTTCAAAAATCAAAATTGTCAAAACCGAAAAGTTTCCTTTTGACAGAAGGATTTTCGAATAACCAAATTTAGACGTTATCAAAACCGAAAATCTTTACAACTTTGACGGCAAACGCGGTTATTCAGTGTAAGATTCAAAGTTGAATCTAAAAGTCTGAAAGGATGGAGTTTCTGCTTCGTTCTATTTTATTTTATGTTGTATTTTGTTCACTTATAAGTTATCTTTTAGAAGTGAGGGCGGAAAGGCAAATCATATTTCACGGGCATTATTTTCAAGAGTTTTATGTTCAGCAGCCCGAAAAAGTCCGCAAAAAGATAGGTTATGTTTTTCGGATTGTCGAAACTGTTGATAAGATTCCTGAAAAGTTTTTGAAACATTTGGAGGGAACGGACGGGCTTTTTGAAATCAGAGTTGAAGTCGGCAGCGACATTTTTCGGGTTTTCTGTTGTTTCGACAAAGGAAATCTGGTGGTGCTTTTTAACGCTTTTCAGAAGAAATCACAAAAAACTCCCAAACAAGAAATAGAACTTGCGGAAAAATTAAGGGCTGAATATTTCAGTTAAAAAATAATGAAAAAGAGCGAAGCAATTAAACAAACGAAAAATTTCAATGAATTATTGGACATCGAATACGGCAAGATCGGTGTGAAAAAGCGGGACGAGTTTGAAACCGAAGCACAGTATTTCGTCATCAGCGAAATGCTGAAAGCCGCCCGCCGCGAAGCGAATCTGACGCAGGAACAACTTGCGGAAAAAGTCGGAACTAAAAAAAGCTATATTTCGCGGCTCGAAAACGGTAAATGCGATATTCAACTCTCGACGCTTTACAGAATCTTTGAAGACGGACTCGGCAAGCGAATTACTTTGTTAATCAATTAGCGGCAATTCGTCTAAAACTGTATCGTCGCAAAATAAATAAAAAAGGATGAAGTTTCTGCTTCGTCCTTTTTTATGTGTGGCTAAATGACTATAATGATTGCAGATTTGAGAAGACGTTTTTTTGGTAAAGATTTAGGGGTAAGTATTTTTTATGAAACATAAGAAGACTTATGATTTGGTGCGAAAACTTATTGATCAGCGTGAGTTGGACGAAGAGAATATGGAAACGGCTCATCACGAGCTGGTTGAGATCACGGAGCAAGACCCGGAATGCGGTTGGGCGTATGGTTTGCTTGCCGAGATTTATTACTGGATGGGCGAAACCGCCGATGCGGAGGACAAACTTTTTTATTATGAAAAGGGTGTGGAATACGGCGAACAGGGCGTTGCAGCGGAGGAAGATTCGCTGGAAGCAAACTTTTGGCTGGCGGTAAATTACGGTTCATACGGACAGGAAAAAGGGATTATGAAAAGTCTTTCATTGATCGTGCTGATAAAGGAATGTGCCGAACGAGCAATCGAATTGGACGGAAGCTATTTTTACGGCGGACCGTGGCGGGTTTTGGGCAGGCTTTATCACAAAGCACCGGGATTTCCGATCTCCATCGGCGACAACAGAAAGGCTAAAACCTGTCTGAAAAAAGCTCTCGAATTCGGTCCGAAATTTTATCTGAATCATCTTTTCTTAGCCGAACTTTATATTTCCGGGAGAAAAAAAGATAAAGCCCGTGAGCATCTGGAATGGATTCTGGAAGCCGAACTTAATAAAAATCACGAGATTGAAGACGAAATTTATAAACGCGATGCAGAAAGGTTAATCGAGAATTTGTAAGTTTGGTTTCAAGCTGATTCGACGCGAAAAGACACGGAAGTTTACAAAATTTTTTAGCTGCTTTCGTGTCTTTTTGTGTTTGTTCGTGGCAAAATATAATGAATGTGAAGTTTTAATGTTAATTGTTCTAAAAAAAGGTTCAAACCGTTTGAAAATCAAGGGGGGTTGTGTATGGAGTTGAGTTATAAGGAATATGCCAAAAAGGTTTACGAAAAATTCGTCGCCGAAGATGTTACGACAAATGCGGCACAGGTGGCATTTTATTTTATTTTCGCACTCTTTCCGCTGCTGCTTTTTGTGCTGAACGTGATCGGAATTTTTCTCGGTGCGGCGGAAGGTGTAAAACAGGAATTATTTTCATATTTACAGCAAGTGATGCCGACGGCGGCGTTTACATTGATTCAAGACACGATCAGGGAAGTAACATCGGAAGGCGGCGGCGGTAAATTGACGCTCGGAGCTTTGCTCACTTTATGGGCGGCTTCGGCGGGCGTGGATAATATACGCATCGCCCTTAATAATGTTTACGATTTAAAGGAAACACGCTCCTGGTTCAAATATAAACTGGTTTCGGTGCTGCTCACGCTCGGCATCGCAGTTTTGATCTTTCTGGCACTAGGAATTGTTTTTTACGGCGGTTATTTTATCAATCTGATGCTTTCTCCCGTCGGCATAGAACTTACCTCGAATTTTATTTTAACCGGATTTTCCATCATTATTGTCGGTATCGCATTGGTTCTGTCGTTTGCACTCTTGTATAATTTCGCACCGAATCACGATCCCTTCGATTGGCATTGGGTTACGCCCGGGGCGGTTGCGGCGATTATTTTGTGGATTCTTTTATCGCTCGGTTTTCGGGTTTATCTGCACTTTTTCGATTCCTATTCAAACACATACGGTTCGGTCGGTGCGATGATTATCCTTTTGCTCTGGCTTTACCTGACGGCAATGGTGATCCTGATCGGCGGTGTGGTCAATGCGGTGGTTGAAAAAGCAAAAAAGGGTGAGGAAATTGTAGAAAACGAAGAATCCGAAACCAATGAAGAAGGAACGGACGATGAAAAACATGAAACCGAATCGGAATAATTTAATTTATGAGTAATATAAAGAAAAAAGAATTTGCTAAATTGTTGGCAGTCAAAATGAAAACCAGCGACAAAGCGGCTGAAATGTGGATTGATGCTTTTTCCGATACTTTATATGAATGTTTGAAAGACGGACGCGGCGTGGTTATCACACATCTCGGAACTTTTTATTTGCGAATCACAAGCCGCGGCGATTCGATCTTTCGTTTTAATCCGTCGCAAAAACTCCGCCGACTTTTCGGCTGGTCTTCAACTTACAAAGGAAATATATAAAATGGTAAAGAAAACAATCGAAAATCGAAAATCGAAAATCGAAAACCCTTTAGTTTCAGTGATAATGGGCAGCACGTCCGATTGGGACACGATGAAAAATGCTGCTGATATTTTGAAAGATTTTGAAGTTCCGCACGAATGCAAAGTAGTTTCCGCACACCGCACGCCCGATCTACTTTTTGAGTTTGCCAAAACCGCCGAATCCCGCGGCATCGAAGTAATCATCGCCGGTGCGGGCGGAGCGGCACATCTGCCCGGAATGTGTGCCTCACAAACCGTTCTGCCCGTTCTCGGCGTTCCGGTCAAAAGCCGTGCTTTATCGGGAATGGATTCGCTTCTCTCAATCGTCCAGATGCCCGCCGGAATTCCCGTCGGCACGCTGGCAATCGGCGATGCCGGAGCAAAAAACGCCGCACTTTTCGCCATTTCGATCCTTGCAAATTCGCGTCCCGATTTAAGAGAAAAATTGAAGAAATTCAGAGAAAATCAGACAAGTTCGGTTCTGGAATCCAAGTTGGAATAGCACCAAATTCGGTTTGGTCTTTAAATATCCGTAGAAATTTGTGTTAATCTGTGGTTCAAATTTCTTACAAACTATTTTAAATTTTGTGTCAAAAATAATATTACCAAATTCAACTATCGGCGTTTTCGGAAGCGGTCAGCTTGGGCGTATGTTTGCGATTGAAGCCCGTAAGATGGGGTATCGCGTGCATACATTTTCGCCCGGCAGCGACACGCCGACCGGACATATTTCCGATCTGGAAACTTCCGCCGATTATTTGGATTTGGGAAAGGTCAGGAAATTTGCAAAATCGGTTGATGTTATCACTTACGAATTTGAAAATGTGCCTTCAAAAACGATTGAAACGGCTTCGGAATTCGTGCAGGTTCACCCGAAGGGCGAGGTTCTGCACACAACGCAAAACCGCCTGCGGGAAAAAACCTTTTTATCGGAAAACGGTTTTCCCGTCGCGGATTTTCGGCATATAAAAACTTTAAAGGATTTACAGAATGCAGTTGCGGAGATCGGCACACCGTGCGTCTTAAAAACTGCCGGGTTCGGTTATGACGGAAAAGGTCAGAGCATTATCAGAGTATCTGCGGATATTGAAAAGGCGTTTGAAAAATTAATGGGCAGGGAATGCATTCTCGAAGCATTTATTGATTTTGAAAAGGAAGTTTCGGTTGTTTGTGCAAGAGATATTTCGGGGAATTTCGCCGATTACGGCGTGATCGAAAATGACCACGCAGCTCACATTCTGGATATTTCATTTGCACCCGCCTATGTTACCCGCAAAGTTCAAACGGAAGCCGTCGAAATTGCCCGCGGGATTGCCGAAAAATTTGAATACGTCGGAACTCTGTGCGTCGAGTTTTTTCTGACAAAAGATGAAAAACTGATTGTCAACGAGATCGCCCCGCGTCCGCACAATTCGGGGCATCTGACGTTTGATGCGGCTTGCGTAACGTCGCAGTTTGAACAGCAGTTGCGGGCGGTTTGCAGTTTGCCGCTCGGTTCGACCGAATTTATAAAACCCGTCGCAATGGCGAATCTGCTCGGCGATTTGTGGCAAAAAGGCGAACCGGATTGGGCGAAAATTCTAAAAAATAAAAATCTCAAACTCCATTTATACGGCAAAAAAGATGCAAGAATCGGCAGAAAAATGGGACATCTGACGGCGAACGGCGAAACATTCGTAGAGGCGGTTGATATAGTAAAGAGAGCCAGAGAAAAATTAATTTAATCCTCTCTTTTAACCTTTTAGAAGTCCCAAAACTATCACACCGATCACACCGAGCAGAAAAAGCAGATTCAGAAATGCTCCCGTTACCGGAAAAAGTCTTTTTTTATTCGCCTGAAAAAGTCCCGCAAAACCCAAGATAACTCCGAGAAATATAAAAAATAAAGTTACGACGATTCCGAATCCGGCGATGATCGCGGCGGGAGATTTATCATCAACTCCGCCCGGCGTGCTTGATTCGAGATACGCTGCAAAAATAAATAAACCGAGCATTATAAACCCTGTTATCAGAGCAAGTGCGGTGGAAATTATTCCCAAGATAGAATGTTTTTTCGGTTCGGGCGGATTATCAGAATACATAAAGATAAATCCAAAATCCAAAATCTAAAACCCGAAATCGAATCATTCCCACTCGATCGTTGAAGGCGGTTTTGATGAAATGTCGTAAACTACGCGATTTATTCCGCGAATTTCCGAAGTGATTCTGGATGAAACTTTGGCGAGAAACTCGTGCGGAAGTCTTGCCCAATCCGCCGTCATTCCGTCGGTAGAAGTTATCGCACGCAGGGCGACGGCTTTTTCGTAGGTGCGGAAATCGCCCATTACACCGACCGAATGGATCGGCAAAAGGACGGCGAAGGCTTGCCACGTTTGGTTGTAGAGATCGCTTTCCTTTAGTTCTTCGATGAAAATTTTGTCAACTTTTTGCAGGAGTTCGACCTTTTCGGGCGTGATGTCGCCGAGGATTCGGACGGCTAAACCGGGACCGGGGAACGGATGTCTTTGGAGAATTTCGTCGGGAATGTTCAAATCTTTACCGATCAGGCGAACTTCGTCTTTGAAAAGTTCGCGGAGCGGTTCGATGAGTTTTAGCTTCATCTTTTTCGGCAAACCGCCGACATTGTGATGCGATTTTATCGTAACGCTTGAACCGCGAAGCGATACCGATTCGATAACATCCGGGTAAAGCGTTCCCTGCACGAGATATTTCACGTCATCGCCGATCTTTTTGGCTTCCGCATCGAAAACCTGTATAAATTTTTTCCCGATAGCCTTTCGTTTTTCTTCCGGGTCAGGTAAGTTTTTTAAAACCTTGTAAAAATCCTTTGAAGCATCAACTCCGATCACGTTTAAATGCAGTTTGTTTTCATAGAGTTTGAGCGTTTCTTTAAACTCATCGGCACGAAGCAAGCCGTTATTTACAAAAATGCAGGTTTGACGGTCGCCGATGGCTTCGTGGACGAGAACCGCCGCAACCGTCGAATCAACTCCGCCCGAAAGTCCGCAGACGACTTTACCCGTTTCGCCGATGATTGATCTTATCTTTGCAATTTCTTCTTCGATAAATTGAGCGGGTGTCCAATCGCCTCTGCATCCGCAGATGTCAAACAAAAAATTTCGCAAAATCTCCTTGCCCTTCGGCGTGTGCGAAACTTCGGGGTGAAACTGGACGGCAAAAATCCGGCGTTCGGGATTTTCGATGGCGGTTATGACCTCGCCCGTTGTTGCCGTTTTGCTAAAACCTTCGGGCAAAGTCGTAACGTGGTCGCCGTGGCTCATCCAGACATCCAGCTTTTCGGGCAGATCGGTGAACAACTGAGTTTTTCCGCTCAGGCGTTTGAGTTCGGCGTGTCCATATTCTCTCGCCTCGGCAGGTGCGGATTCGCCGCCTAAATCAATCGCAATCAACTGCATTCCGTAGCAGATTCCAAGCAGCGGAGCATCAATTTTGTCATAAAAATCCTTTTCGACACGCGGAGCATCTTTATCCGTAACGCTCGAAGGTCCGCCCGAAAGTATTACGCCCTTCGGATTCATTTCGAGAATTTTCTCCGGCGGCAAAGTAAACGGATGAATCTCGCAATAAACGCCCTGCTCACGCACACGCCGTGCGATAAGCTGTGTATATTGCGAGCCGAAATCGAGAATTAATATAAGTTCGTGCTGCATTTGTTTTTGAATTTAAGTAAAATATTTACTCACTTTCTTCCGCCGACATTGCTATTTCGTCTTTGATTCGTTTGATGTTTCCGCCGACGGAACTTATTTTTTTGACGATGGTTTCGTAGCCGCGGTCAATGTGATAAACACGGTCAATTATTGTTTCGCCTTCCGCCGCAAGTCCTGCTAAAACAAGCGAAGCCGAAGCACGTAAATCGGAGGCGAGAACTCTTGCTCCGGTTAGGTTTGTTTTGCCTGTAACGGTTGCCTGATTGCCGTCAATTTTGATGTTTGCTCCCATTCGGTGGAGTTCGGCGACGTGCATAAAACGGTTTTCGAAGATCGTTTCGGTAACGACGGAAGTTCCTTCGGCTTGCGTCATCAGAGCCATATATTGAGCCTGCATATCGGTCGGGAAATCCGGGTGCGGTGCGGTGGTAACGTCTTTTGCGGTTAAACCTTTGTCAGAACATTTGACGTGCAAAGTCGTTTCGTCCGGTTGCTCGATCTCGACACCGACTTCGCGTAATTTTTTGATAACAGTTTCGAGATGTTTAGGTTCACAATTTTCGATGGTCAATTCGCCGTTTGTAATTGCGGCGGCGGCGATGAAAGTTCCGGTTTCGATTCTATCGGGAATGATCGAATGCTCCGCTTCGCCGAGTTCTTCGACTCCTTCGATGGTGATCGTTGA
>JBGTKR010000413.1:0-3768 GCA_041744535.1 Pyrinomonadaceae bacterium | reverse complement strand
CCTTTGATATTCGCTTCGCGTCCGTTGAAATACATTCCGTTCCAAACCGTAAAATCAACATCATCAGCAAATTGATCCGCCCATTTTACGGCATCTCCAGCCGCCCAAGCGTCAGCCAGATTTTGGACGATTTGGCGAATAGCTTTTTCGTCCCTTTCGTGTTTTGAATTCGTTTGAGCTTTTGTTATGCCCGAAATTACAAGAATAACCGCGATAATAATTAGTATTTGTTTTTTCATTTTTTTCTCCTGTTCAATAGATTTTGAATTTTTTACGGTAAGAAATTCCCGAAAACCATTGATTGCAAAAAGCGTTCATTATAAAGAACCGAATGTGCGAGCCATATTGTCTGACCGATAACAACGAGCAGTAAGATATTCATTAATGCCATTGTCAATACAAAAACCGTTTGGGTTTCTTTCATCGTGTTTTCATTTTGTCTTTTCATAATCTTTTTTACCTTTTCTTTATTTTCAGATCGGAATTTCGTCCCTACACTTATAAAAGCGACAGACAAAAACAAATCCGCTCATTTTTTCTATTGACTTAAAAAACTTCCGCGAATATCCTTTTATTCAAAAATGCAGACGGAAAACGAAAAACATAATTCGCGGCAGATAACAATGCTTCTACACGAATGGAAAAACGGTAAGAAAGAGGCTTTCGACGAGCTTTTTCCGTTTGTTTTTGACGAATTAAAACGACGTGCGTCCGCTTATCTGATAAATGAACGGCAGGGACACACTTTGCAGACGACGGCTTTGGTTAACGAAGCGTATATGAAACTGTTTGATAAAAATGAATTGGAATATGAAGACCGCAATCATTTCTTTGCAATTGCGGCGAATGCTATGCGGCGGATTCTGGTTGATTACGCCCGCACGAGAAAACGCGAAAAACGCGGCGGCAAAGACGAAAACCTACCGTTAGATGAAGCAAGATATATTTCCGCTGAAGAAAAGTCGGTTGACTTGGCGGCACTCGATGAAGCGTTAAACGAACTTGCTAAGTTCGATGAGCGACAGGCAAAAGTCGTCGAACTGAAATACTTCGGCGGAATGACAAACGAGGAAACGGCGGAAGTTCTGGGCATTTCAAATGTAACGGTTCGCCGCGATTGGAATATGGCAAAGGCTTGGCTGCATCAGCAGATTAAAAACTAATCCGTCTGAAATGTTTTTTGCTTTTTTATCACTTTAATTAACAATGTATGCGTTTTTATTAATTCAAACGAGGAGAAATATAAAATGAAATCTTTATTAGCATTCGGCATTCTGTTTTTCGCCCTGTCATTCTGCGGCATCACGGACAAAATAAAAGAACAGGTTCAGGACACGACCAGCAGTCCTGAATCTACAACTAAGGAAAACTCCGACCAGACTGAAACGGAAGCGGACGGCGGCGAAGTTGAAAAACCGGAATTAACCGACGAACAACAGAAAATTTTGGATAACGGTAAGGTAATAAAATGGGATGACCAGGGAATAAGTTTTATCGTTCCCGAAGGCTGGAATAAAATGTCGGTTCAAAAACAAATGATTAACTACGGTTCGCCGAAAACGGGGTTTTTAATCAGCTCCGTTTCCATAATGCAGGATGATTTCCCTATCGAAACGAGTCTGAAAGCACAATATACACAGGCTTTGCAGCAATTAAAGAACGGCAGATATGAAAATGCCCGCTGGCTTGAAATTGACGGGATTAAAGGTGTCGAATGGGTTGAAGCACCTTCGGAAAATAAAGGCGAGCCGCGAAGACATCAATGGATCGGCTTCCGCGATTATCAAGGACAAAAGCAGCAGGTAAACGTAATAGTTTCAACCAAAAGCAATGAATTTAATGATAAAAAGGATACTTTTACGGCTATTTTGTATTCGATGAAATTTACCAAATAACAGAAAATAATTAACTTTTGCCGGTTTCGTAAAATTTATCCTTTTTGAAGTTCTGCGATTGAATTCGTTAGTGAACGAAAAATCTCCCGACCGTCGTTTGAGCCGAGCAATTCCTCGCAAGCTCTTTCGGGATGCGGCATCATTCCGAGAACATTTCCGTCGATGCTGCAGATTCCGGCGATGTTTGAACGCGAACCGTTCGGGTTTGCTTCTTTTTTCGCTTCGCCGTCCTCATCACAATAACGAAAAACTATCTGATCGTTTTCTTCCAGTTGGTTAAGAGTTTCGTCGTCGCAGACATAATTTCCTTCAGCGTGTGCAATCGGAATTGACAAAACCTTGCCTGTTTCCAGTTCATTCGTGTAAGGCGTATCATCATTTTCGACTTTGATATTGATATGCTTGCAGACAAAATGCAGACCTTCATTCCGCATCAAAGCCCCGGGAAGAAGTCCCGCTTCGCACAGAATCTGAAAACCGTTGCAAATACCGAAAACGAATTTTCCTTCCGCCGCGAATTCTTTGACCGCCTTCATTACGGGCGAAAATCTCGCCAATGCTCCGGCACGCAGATAATCTCCGTAAGAAAATCCGCCGGGAACGATGACCGCATCAAACCGGCTCAGATCGGTTTCCTTGTGCCAGATAAATTCGACGGGCTGACCGACGTGCTTTGAAATAACATGATAAGCATCGTGGTCGCAATTTGAACCGGGAAAAACTATAACTCCAAATTTCATAATGTTTTATCAAGTGAGAAGTGAGAGATGATAGGGGAGAAGTAATTTACAAAAATAACTTTACTTCTCACTTCTCACTTCTCACTTATTACAACTTCGTAATCTTCAATCACCGGATTTGCCAAAACGTCTTTGGCGATTTTTTCGGCGGTTGTTTTTGCTTCCGTTTCGGAAATATTTTCGTCCAAAGCTATCTCGAAATATTTGCCCTGTCGAATATCCTCGACATTCTCGAAACCCAACAATTCCGCCGAATGCTGAATCGCTTTTCCCTGCGGATCAAGCACACTCGGTTTAAGCGTAACATAAACTTTTGCTTTCATAATTTTCTCCATCAAAATATAAATTTTTACGCAAATTCTTGTGATTTGCAACGTCTTTGTGTTAAATTCACGGTATCATTAACTTTCCTGTAAGAAAAAAACTGGTAAAATTTAATTAGAAAAAACAGAGGAAATCAAAAAAATTATGGAAAATCAAAAATCGGCACTCGGACTTGACGGAAATGTAACGGCTTTAATTGGCTACATCATTCCGCTTGTAGCTTTAATTTTACTTTTTATGGAAAAAGACAATAAATTTGTCCGCTTCCACGCTTTTCAATCAGTTCTTTGGAATGTTTTGGTTGTTGTCGCAATTATTGCATTAGCAATTATCGGCGGAATACTGAGCTTTGTTCTCAGCCAAGTTTCGGGAACCCTCGGAACTCTTGTCGGAGGGCTAACTTTATTACTTTATTTGGGTCTGTTTTTGGTTCTTTTCGGCGGAGCAATATTCGCAGCCATCAAAGCCTTCGGCGGCAATATATTCAAACTTCCGATTGTCGGAAATATGGCTGAAAAATACTCAAGCTAAATTAACCAAAAACTCGTTTGAAAACTTTATCTACATTTCGCAGGTAATATTTCAGATCGAAAACGCGGGCAATTTCTTCGTCGGATAAATACGAAGAAATGTCCGCATTATTTATTCTTTACAATAATGTGCCGGATTTAAATTATGAATGTCTATTTGGATAATTGCACATTTAATCGTCCATTTGATAACCAAAAAGATATTCGTATTAAGATCGAAACAGAAGCTAAGTTATTCATCCAAGAGCAAATCAAAGACAACAAAATAAATTTAGTTTG
>JBGTKR010000412.1:0-1990 GCA_041744535.1 Pyrinomonadaceae bacterium | reverse complement strand
ATCAAGCGGTAAGTATGAGTCAAACGAAACTCCGTAATTACTGCCAAAGCAACAATCTCGATGAAGAACTCGTAAAAAAATCCTTTCAGGCGTGGAGTTTGTCTTACGGAAAAAGCCAAGAACCGCGAGCGGAATGGCTTGCGGCGGGTCTTCTTCTGGATGTTGCCGAACAACATTTTTCGGGCAATGACCAAACGACATTTTTGCAGCCTTGGTCGTGGTATCCGAATGATAAATATGCCGGAAGACCGAATTACCCGCCTAAGATCGAAGCACGCTATCCGTATTAAACGCTGAAGAATTCGGAAAATAAATTGAGAGGAGAAACTTTTACTTTTGTTTGCTCCCAAATTCTAAAGTTTTATCAAATCCATTCGGCATAGTTTTAAGCCGATTTATCAAAACAACTTTGTTCGTGTTTCCGAAACTAAAAAATGAAATGTTTTTTGCGGTTTTGACACTACTATTGAAAACAAACTCAAAAACCATTATTACGAGAAATAAACAATGAAAAAATCAATAATTTACGGAGTTATAACAATTTTAATTTTATCAACATTCGCAACGGCACAGTTTCCGAAATTCAAGATTCCGAAAATTACAAAGCCGAAGATTCCGAAAATTGACAAAAATATCGGGGAAAATGTCGGCAAAGATGTCGGTTCATCGAAAGGCAGTAATCGGCAGATGGTAATTGATGACGGATATACATTTTTTGAAGCAGAACCCGTTAAAGAACGAAGCGAGAAATATCGCGGTTTTGTTGCCAAAGGTTGGACATTAAAGAGCAGTTTGCGGGCGTTCGGAACATACCCGGATTCGAGCAGTTTTAAGGTTGTCGTCGAGGATAACGGCAAAGCGGTGGCGACTTATGGTTGTCTGGCAAGTCTGTATTACAGAAAAGCCGGAAATCCGAGTCCGAATGTTCGCAACAGTCCGATTGATGATTATCTCACAGTAGGAAATTGCACCGATGGGAAATTATTTATTAAAGAGCCGGGCAAATATGATGTCAAGGTTTCCGTAGTGAACGGCGATACCGATGAAGAAACGGCTTTGAGAACTTATAAGATTGATGTCCGTGAATTGAAAACGACTCGTCCGGGCAATGTTCCGGGAGTTTCGGATTTTTATATAAACCGTCACGCTGAAACGGCGGCGGCGATTTTATATCTGCGTCCGTCGGGTTTGCAAGACTCATTTACTAAAGCATCTTCCGGTTATTTTCCGAAGGCAGTTGGCGGCGGCTCACGAATCGGAAATACTGATATTTATTTCAATGTTTCTTTGGACAGATACCAACTAGACCTTTCCCGTCCGCATATTCGCTGCTTTGTAGATGGAGAGCGTGTGAACTTCAAAAATAAGGGCAACATTTCCACCGCCCCGGTAAGATCGGAGGTTGGCGTAAAAGCCCATCACAGCAAGCCCGGCGAATACATAAGTTTTTATGAACACGGAATAAATATGCCGTTCGGACGAAGCGACCAAAAAGATTTAAGCGAACTCAACTTAGCCGATTATCCGGGACAATGGGAATGTCAGTTGCGAAGCAATGTCGAAACCATCCGCACATTCCGCTGGACAGTCGGAAGCGACGGTTATCCGGTCGAACATCCCGAACAGAAAAACGGCAACATCAATCTTTTTCACGGAGCATATTTAATTGATATGGAAATTCCCGAAGGCGGAAGTTCGCTCGACGTGCGGCTTGCACCGATGCCGGAAGCAGGTGTCTTTTACGGAATTCCCTGGTCAACTCCCGAAGGCAAAAAAATGGCGGCGGAAGTTCCGACCAAAGGAAAACCTTATATTGATTAATTTTGTTAAGAAGCTGTGTTCAAACTCCTTTCTATTCGCTGAAAGCGAAATTTTCGATAGCGTCGGGTTGAGCCTTTGGCTTACCCGACGTGAGTTATTCAAAGTTTTCGACGCTGTAAGTGTTGCATTTGTCGTGATTTAATGGCTCACTTTCAGCGAGCGATAATTT
>JBGTKR010000411.1:0-2126 GCA_041744535.1 Pyrinomonadaceae bacterium | reverse complement strand
TCCGGCGTGGCTTCGGGCGGCGGTCTGGACTTTAGGTTTTATGGGAAGTCCGACAATGCGTCCGTTCTTTTCAATGACACGCAGAAAAAAAGACCGTGTTCCGAAAAATCTGGAAAAAACCAAATTTGAACCCCCCGATCTGCAGGAATTTACAACAACTCTGCCGAATTCGCCGACATCGGCAGGCTCTATTTAAGTGGTAAACGGTAAGTTTACAAATTCTTTTACCACTTACCACTTACCGTTTACCACTTACCACTTATGATGAGTTTCCCCCGCGTAGCCTATTTTCCAGATTCGTTTCTGGAAGTTGACGGCGTAGCGATGACAAGCCGGAAATTAATAGGATATGCCAAAAAAAACGGCTATCCTTTTTTGTGTATCCACGCCGGAAATGAAACTTCGGAATCGAAGGACGAAACAATCGAATATCTTTCGCTCAAACGCTCGCCGATCTCATTTCCGATGGATGAAAAGTTAAAATATGACCCGCTTTTTCAGCGTCATACAAATCGGGTTTTGAAAAAAATTATGGATTTTCAGCCCGATGTTTTTCATATTACGGGTTTGAACGACGTAAGCATTATGGGTGCGTATCTGGCTTGGAAGTTAAAGATGCCGCTGGTCGGTTCTTGGCATACTAATCTTCACGAGTTTGCGGCACGGCGTTTAACGAGAATGTTCGGCTTTCTGCCCGATAAAACGGTTGATAAAATGACCGATCTTGCCGAAAGAAAAATTCTGGACGGTGCGATTCTCTACTATAAAATGCCGAAAATTCTGCTTGCTCCGAACCGTGAAATTCTCGATAAACTGCACAAAGGCACAAACCGCGAAGTTCATCTGATGATTCGCGGCGTTGATACGCAAAGGTTTGCCCCGCATAAAAGAACGGTCAGCGACGGCACTTTTCGTTTGGGTTATGTCGGAAGAATGCGGGCGGAAAAAAATGTCCGGCTCTTGGAAAAACTTGAAAAAGAACTGCTGAAAAAATCCGGTAAAAAGATCGAGTTCTTAATTGTGGGCGACGGCAATGAACGCAAATGGCTCGAAGAAAATATGAAAACGGCGGTTTTTACGGGGTTTCTCGAAGGCGAAAAATTATCGGAAAGCTATGCAAATATGGACATTTTCGTTTTCCCGTCCGAAACCGATGCTTTCGGAAACGTGATCCAGGAAGCAAATGCTTCCGGTGTTCCGTCGCTCGTAACCGATCAGGGCGGACCTAAATTTATCGTCCGGCACGGCGAAACCGGATTCGTCTGTAAAAACTTTCAGGAGTTTGTCAATTATTCGCTCGAACTAATGCACAATCGTGAAAAATTGTTGAAAATGAAGGAAGCCTCCCGTGAATTTGCCGTATCGCGTTCATGGGATTCTGTTTTTGATTCCGTTTATAAAACATATAAGGAATGTATCAGACAAAGAAAAGCGTCCAAAAGTAAAGATTCTTCCCCGAAATAATAAATGAATACATCAATCCACGAAATACACCGCTCGGTTTCCGATGCAGACAATCTTGAATCCGTTCAGAATGAACAGATCAGGATCGGTGATGTATTTTTGAGTCTGATCCGGCATCCGACTCAGATCATAAAACGCTGGAACTGGAAATCCGCTCTGCTCGGTGCATTTCTGCGGGCTTCCTTTTATTTTACCGTCTATAAAGCAAGCCGGGAAAGTTGGATCGTAACCTTCGCAGCCGTTTTGGTCGAATTCAGTTTCAGATTTTTCACATCGGGAATTTCGGGAGCTTTGGTTCAGTCCTTTCGCAAAGCAAAACCCGCTTGGCTGGCAACTCTGATCGTTTCGGTTTCGCTGCCGGTCTTCAGCCACACGATTGAATTTTTTACTCATTACGGACAGGAAAAATATTTCTATAATGTTTTTCCTCCGTCTGAAAATAATTCCCGTCAATTGGCTTTTGTCTATTCCGTTATGTTGAGTGTTCTTTCCGCCTTATTTAATATATTTATGATGAGAAAAGGCGTTTTGCTGGTCGGTGCGGGCAAGGAAACAAAAACTTTGCGTGAAGATTTCAAATTGATTCCGCTTCTGATATATGAATTTGTGCTGTTTCTACCTAAACAGATCATAAAATTTATCAAGGAATTAAAATTTCATTA
>JBGTKR010000410.1:0-5900 GCA_041744535.1 Pyrinomonadaceae bacterium | reverse complement strand
GAAGATGTGATCGGATATGACAAAGTAAAAAACCGATAAAAATTCAAGAGAAACTAAGAAAATTAAATATCTGCACTACACAGTTAAAAAACTTCATAATATAATAAATTTTGTGGACATTTCAGATTTACCGCCGACACGAAAGGGACGAGATTATGAAATTCACGCCATTGGTTTGCGTGAATTTGCCGGACTGCGACGGGATGATGAACAATTAAATCCGTTTGAACTCGCCCGTTATGCCAAGCTGCTCGTCGCCTCATTTGAACAAATCGAACCTTTTTTAACCGATGAAACAAAGTCGCATCTGCTTGGAACGGGAAAAGACAGATGGTCGGGCGGGGCTTGTTCACAGCCTTTGCCGAACGGACGCAAACTGATTGTCTTAAATCCGACACACACCAAAAACCGTCAGAATGCAACTCTCATGGAAGAAATTTGCCACGTTTTTTTAGGACACAAACCGAGTCGTCTGGCAGTTAAAAATCGAAATAAAAACGGTGAAGTGATTGCCAGAGATTATAATGCGATAGTTGAAGAACAGGCATATTCAATCGGTGCAGCGGCACTTGTTCCGTATTCTGCACTAAATCGTTTTGTCGGTGAAGGAAAAACTTCAAGGGAAATCGCGGAACATTTCAATGTCAGCTTTCAGCTTGTCGAATACAGAATAAAGATTTCAAGACTTTGGAAAAAATATCTCGATGTTCGGGGAAACGGGAAAAAAGTTTAATTGATTATGGATAATGACCGGATAATCGAAGAAATTCACGAGAGTTCATCGCCGAATGAAAAACTGTCGGTAGTTGATAAATTGCGGATGCTGCTCGATCTGACAAAAAAGATCAGCCGTTCGCATAATACCGAAGAAGTTCTAAAACAAGTGATGGACACGCTCGGTTCATTGATCCGATTTGATGCGGCGGGAATTTATTTGATCGAATCAAAAATTGTTGACGGGCAAAAGGAATTAAAATTTAAAACAAAGGTTATACGGGGTTATCGGATAAGTTTTGAGCTGGTCGAACCGCGTTTGAAGATCGGCGAAGGTTTTATCGGTTATGTGGCGGCAACCGGCGAATCCTTAATCTCACCCGATGTTACGCAGGATGAGAGATATTTTCCGGCACGTTTAAGAACAAAATCGGAAATGGTTACGCCGATTATTTCAAACGACCAGGTGATCGGTGTTTTCGATCTTGAAAGCGACAAATTAAATGCTTACGATCACGATGATCTGTCTATTTTACAGATGCTTGCATCGCAGGTTGCGATTATAATTGAAAAAGCCGAACTGTATGAACAGCTTTTTGAAAAAAGAAGAATTCAGGCACAACTCGAAATTGCCAGAGAAGTTCAGCTTGAATTACTGCCCGATAACGATCCGCAACTCGAAGGATTCGACATTAGTGCCTATGTTTTCCCGACCGAGGAAGTTTCGGGGGATTATTACGATTGGGTAAAAATGTTTGACGATCAGGTGGCGATAATTGTTGCCGATGCCGTCGGAAAGGGAATTCCGGCTGCTCTGCTGATGGCGTTTTTACGGGCTTCCTTGCGAGCCGGAGTTCAGATCGGCTACGCTCCGCAGATCGCTTTTGCAAAGGTCGGAAATCTGCTTTGGGATTCAACCGAAACTCATCAATTTATCACCGCCGTTTACGGAGTTCTGGATTCGACCAATAAAACATTCGTCTATTCAAATGCCGGACATAATCCGCCGCTTTTATTAAAACCCGACGGTGAATACAAATTTGTCGAATACGGCGATCTGCCTTTGGGAATGTTTCGCAACACTCATTATCATCAGCATTTTATCCGTATGGAAAAAGGTCAAATACTTGTTCTATACACTGACGGCATTACAGAAGCACGCCGGGAAGAAGACGGTGAAGAATACGGTCAGGATAGATTTGCCAAAAGAATTATTGATGGATTCGACTTGTCGGCAAAAGAGCTGATCCAATCGGTCAGAAATGGAATAATTGAATTTACTCAGCGTGAATTTTTGGATGACGACGGAACGCTTTTTATAGTTAAGGCTTTATAAAAAAAGGAGCGGAAAATGAATTTCTCACTTTCCGCGTTCCTTCAGTTGTTGGAATTGTTAAATTAAAGACTTAATGTGCCGTCAGAGAAGTATGAATACTGTCGCCGCCCGGCACGAGCGGAGAACGATAATCCCCGTAATTTATTTTCCCTTTTATCTCACTATCGGAAAAAACATAAGAATCAAAACCGTGAGCATCAAAAAAATTGGCGAGTTCCTTTGAATCAGGCATATAAACCGCTTTTGTGTAACCTAACTCGGCACGAATCTCGAGCAATCTTTCAATAACTTCGAGCGGTGCAAAACACATTACCGGGTCTTTATAAGTTGCCATAATTTTGCCTCAAAAAAAATGCCCGACCTAAATCAATCAGGCAAACAATTGGATTGTGAATTGCAAATAAAGGTTGTTATTTATTTTTTTGGCTATTTATTCGAGATCTCGTGGAGTTTGAGGCAGAAAGGCAGAAACCCGACAGTTATGGAGGGTGCTTTTTTGAATATTGACAGCTAATTAACGAACACACCCTCATTTACATTCGGGTTTCTGCCTTGAAAAACTCCGCGACACTTCATTTATTTTAAAAAACTTAAAGTGGGTTAAATTAAATTAGTTTTCAGAATCCTTACAGTAATATGTTATTATAAAAATACTTTCGTAAAATTAAATCTTTGTAAATGTGAAATTGTTTACGTCAGGTGTTCAAAAAAAGGAGTATTAAAATGAAAAGGATATTTGTAAAATTGGTTTCGGTATGTGCCGTTTTGTGTTTGTTATCGGTTGTAATTTTTGCCCAGAATGATGATCGCACACTTAAATCCGCCGCCGGGAGTTTGTATGTGATTTCGGCAAAAGCCGGTGGAGTAAACTTGACGCAGGGGAATGTTTTTATTCGGCGTGAAAATGCTGCGAGCGGCGTTCTTGTTAAAGGCGATAAAGTGGAATTGGGCGATAAGGTCATAACGGATAACAATTCAAAAGCCGAAATTCTGCTCAATCCGGGTTCTTATGCAAGATTGGGCGAAAATTCGGAATTTGAATTTACAAACACCTCATTGGATGACCTGGCACTTAAATTAAATCGCGGAAGTGCGATATTTGAAGTTTTTGCTGACGATGATTTTAAAATCACGGTTAATGCGGCAAATTCGAGATTTTATCTGATCGAATCGGGAGTTTACCGGATAGATGTTTTAGAAAACGGAAGCAGCCGCCTGCAAGTCTGGAAGGGTAAGGCACAGACGGGTGATTTGGATTCCACAAAAGTCAAGAAAAGCCGTGAAGTCCTTATGAACGGTTCTCAGGTTGCCGTCGAAAAATTTGATCGGGACGAAAAAGATTCATTTGATGAATGGAGTCAGGAGCGGGCAAAACAGCTTGCCGAAGCAAACGCACGTCTTGAAAGAAGAACTTTAAGAACATCTCTTGTAAACAGTTTCAGTAATAATCGTTGGGGCGGTTTTAATACCTTAGGTTTGTGGGCTTATGACGCAAGTTTCGGCGGTTACTGCTTCCTGCCGTTCGGTTACGGTTGGAGTTCACCTTACGGTTACGGATTTGACAGAAACTTTTTCTCCAGCCGACCTTCCAATGCTTTTTATTATTCGGTTCAAAGACGAACGAACAGTAATTATAACCGCGGCGGAAACAATGCGGACAACACGAATCGCGGCACGAATAACGGTAATCGCCGCACGAATCCGGGAACGAATTTTCCGGGCAGAGGCGGAATCGACAATACACCGGAAAATCGCGGAATAGTTAATTCTCCACAACAGAGATCAAATCCCAGCCCTTCGACATTTCCGAGTCATTCTCCGTCCGTTCCGAGTTCGCCCGGTCGTGTAAAAAGTCCCGTCATTGATAATTGATCAAAACTAAGTTACTGAATATCGGCGGAAACGGAGTTACAATCCTTTTCCGCCTTTATTATTTTTGATCTTAAAAAAAGAAACTTTGAACGGGATGACTGTTTAAAGTATTAGGAAAATAAGGTTCGAGAATCAAACCGACCGATTGAATCCCGTTAATCAAAAAATGCAGTAAAATACAAGGCAGTAAACTACCTGTCTTAACCCGCACCATGGTCAGGATCAAACTTAAAAACAAAAGCGTGGATAAAGTCGCATAATCGCCCCAATACTGCGGAAAATGAACCAATGCAAAAACCAATGTAACCAGCAGAACCGCAACCGGAATGTTAAATGTTCGCTGAAATGCCGAATATAAAACGCCGCGATAAATCACTTCCTCGACAAACGGTGCGGAAATCGTCGCCATAAATGCAACCAGAAAAACCGCATACCGCGAACTTCTTAAAATTTTTAACAATTCATTATCCGATTCACCGAAAATCTGACTCATCGCCAGTGCCAATCCGAAGACCAATACCAGCAAACCGAACATTCCTACAACTATTTGCCACCAGTTGTAACCAGCCCAATGCCAACCAAGCATTTTTGTAAATGAATATTTTTTGAATCTGGTAATAACCAGCCAAGCTGAAACAATTGTTAAAATATGTGCGGGAATAACAGCCGCAATCTGAGCTAAAACTGCTCCCGGTTGCTTTGCCGCTTTCTGAAATACTTGGACATCTGAAATGTTTACATCATTGATGATTAAATATGAAATCAAAAAAAATGCTGTCAGAACGAAAATTGCGGCAACGCTGAATAACCAAACTCCCAATGCTTCCAAACTGTTCCAGGGCGGATTGTCCGGCGAATATTTTGTCGGAGCAGTCGTTGGATTCGGCTCGACGGCGGTCTGACTTTCGATAATTTCCTGATTCATATTGTTCACGGGTAAATTTTAAAGATTTGAATTTCTATTTTCCACTTTAGAAAAACAAAAAATGATACGCAAACTCTTGAATAAAGTTTCACTAGCGTATATGCTAGAAGCCCGTGGAGCAGCACGGAAAAAATCACAGACAAAATATTATCGCAATCATTCCGGCGAGGTTTTCCGCAACTCGTTTGGTTGGTAAATTAATTTTGCCGTTAAATGGTAAGGCGTTGATTCTGCACACTTTAGAGCAGACAAATAAAGTAAAGCTGATTTCCCGTGCGATTGTCGCCACCGACGATCAGAGAATTTTTGATGTTGTTGAAAATTCGGGAAACGAAGCGATTTTAACATCAAGCGAACATCAATCGGGAAGCGACAGGATCGCCGAAGTTGCCGAAAAACTTCCCCGCGATACGATAATCGTCAATGTGCAGGGCGATGAACCTTTGATTTCGCCGAAAACTATTGAAAAAGCAATTAAAGCGATTTTGGAGGATGAAACAATTGATGTTTCAACAACTTGCGAAAAAATTTCGGATTACAAAGATGTTCTAAATCCAGATGTCGTCAAAGTCGTTACGGACAAATACGGTTTCGCGTTGTATTTTTCACGTTCCCCGATTCCGTATCCGAGGGAATACGCAAGAAAATACAGAAGTCTGAAAAATGCTTTGCAGGAAAATAAAAATTTGCTGAAACTTTACCGCAAACACACCGGACTTTATGTTTACCGGCGGGAGTTTTTACTAAAATACACAAAGCAAAAACAAACGGATTTAGAAAAAACCGAAATGCTCGAACAATTACGGGCTTTAGAAAACGGTGCAAAAATCAAAGTTGTTGAAGTTTCTGAAAATTCGATTGGTATTGATACAAAAAAAGATTTTGAAAGAGTGAAAAAGATTTTAGAAAATCGCAAATCGCAAATCTAAAATCGAAAATATTATGGGTGATTGGATCGGTTTAATATTTTTTCTGTTAATTCCCGTCGGCATTTTTGTCGGCTTGAAATTATTGGGTAGAAAAAGAACAAGCACCGAACAGGAATTTGAGCAA
>JBGTKR010000409.1:0-2804 GCA_041744535.1 Pyrinomonadaceae bacterium | reverse complement strand
CCCGACGTGAGTTAGGGAAAGTTTTCCGACGCTGTAAGTGTCGCATTTGTCGCGGTTTAATGGCTCACTTTCAGCGAGCGATAATTTGTTTTCAATCTAACGGCGGGTGTCGTTTCACTTCGTTACACTCTACCCGCCGCTAGCAAATTTATCGCTTTCAGCGATTATTTAGAGTTTTCAAACAGCTTCTAAAGAAAATAAGTTTCATAACAAAATAATTGCTTATAAAACTTATTAAAGTTAAAATGTATAGATATGCCAATTAAAGACCTGGAAAAAAGACGTGAATATCAGAGAGAATATATGCGTAAGTGGTATAAAAAAAATAAGAAAAAACACATAACTTATGTCAGAAACAGAGAAAAAAAGATAAAAAGTTGGTTAAAAGATTATAAATCAACTTTAGAGTGCGAAAAATGCGAAGAAAATCATCCCGCTTGCTTGGATTTTCATCATATCAACCCAAAGGAAAAGAAATTTGCAATCGGTAGAGTAAAAGATTTTATGAGTTGGAAAGTTTTGAAAGCCGAAATAGCAAAGTGCAAAGTCCTATGCTCAAATTGCCATCGCAAGGAACATTATGATGAGAGAGAAAAAAAACTTACTTGAGAGAAATTAAGAAAATGGCGGGGGCGGGGATCGAACCCGCGACCTTAGGGTTATGAATCCTACGCTCTAACCACCTGAGCTACCCTGCCGTAAAGATTAAGATTATAGATTCTAATGCTAAAAGGTCAAGTGAAAAGTCGTCAAAACAGATAAATTTGCATTATAATTATGATATTCGGCAAATAATCCTTCTATTGTTATAGTTTATGCAGGAATTTCCCGATAATTTTAATAAGCAACTTATCAAACAGTATTTTTAATCATAATTGGCGAAAGGAGAATTTAAGAAAAATGCGTCATAAGTTTTTTGTAATTACATTTATTTTTTGTTTTTTATTTGCGGTTGACAGTTCATATTCTCAGAACAGAAGCAGAAGTGTAAACCAAGCGTTTAGAACAATTACGGTTTTAACCGAGCCGAATGCGATGGTTTGGATTGACGGCATAAAACGCGGTGTTACGGATGAAAGCGGCAAATTAATTGTGAAACCCGTAATAGCGGGAACGCGAAAACTGCGTGTCCGTGCGGACGGTTTCAAGGAAATAGAAAAACCTCTGCCCGCAACGCAGAAAGGCGATATGAAAATCGCTTTGGTAAAAACAACCGACGAAGCCGAATTAGCTTATCAGCAAGCCGAAAAAATGTCGGACGAAGATAAAAATAAAGCAATCGAACTCTATGAAAAAGCAGTAACCTTACGCCCGAACTTTCCCGAAGCACATCTCGGTTTAGCACGTGCTTTATCGGAAACGGAAAATCTGGATAAAGCTCTGAATGCAGTAAAAACCGCCAAAAAATATCGTCCGGTCTACGCGGAAGCGACAACGGTAGAAGGCAGAATTTATAAAGAGATGGGCGAATACGACAGTGCGATAGATGCCTTTGACCGTGCCGTTAAAGAGGGAAAAGGTTTCCAACCCGAAGCCTACACGGGTTTAGCCCTGCTTTTCAAAGAGGAAGCCGAAAGTGCCAAAGCCGACAATGATCTTGACGATATGAAATACTATTACGGCGAAGCGGCAAAATCCTTTGAAAAAGCCATCGAACAACTTTCCGCCACCGAACCCGTCGTTTATCTTTTCTTAGGAAAAATTTACGAAGATATAAACGACAAGAAAAAAGCCATCGCCGTTTACCAAAGATTTCTGCGTGATATGCCCGACCACGAGGAGCGAACTGCTGTTGAATCTTTTATCGTGCAGCTGAAAAAGCCTGATATAATTCAGTAACTCATGTTACGCGGAGAGATGAACCGGGTTCATTTCCCGCAGGGTTTGATAAGCTGTTTGCAGTGCATTGACATACAGTTTTGTTTTCAACGCAAAATGATTTGTCCCGTTTTCTTCTTTCAGCATTTCCAATTTGATATAGCCGCACAGAGCGGCAAAAAAATGATTTGTTTGGGTCGTTTCCGTTCGCGTCGTGGATTTCTCCAAACTGACATTTTGTTTCAATGATCTATGGTAACTTCCACTTATCCATCGTCTTTGATAAATTGTGGTGATTTGGTCAAAATCAAGCGTTGTATTGCTTGAAATCAAATACAAAACTCCGTCGCTTCCGTCTTCGTTTTTGAAGACTTGCTTAACCAGCAGAAGTGGAAATTCGACTCCTTCCAGATAAATTTCCTGCACCGTGTCGGCTTTGATCTCCAGCGTTGAAACTGTTTGCCAATGACCTCGTTGTTTGTCCTCAAGACTAACGGCAGCTTTGCGATTAGACTTGATTGGACAAATCACATCTTTACTGAAAATGACCCCGTTTCTGACAGCTTGAGCAATCATTTGACGAGCCATTTCGTTCTTGCTGGTCGGTGAACGGCGTTTCATTTTCTTGCTCTTTTTATCAAAATATTCTTCGGTTTTGGCGACCAATTCAAATCCAATCGGCAAAGTCGAATCCTTGTTTTGATAAACAGTTGAAACGAAGTTGATACCCTTGACATGACAGTCTTTGGAATGGTCATAATGCCAGCAAATAATGTCGTTTTCATCCGTGTAAGGCTTTTCTTCGATTGAATCATCAATGATCAGAACGCCCGTCGGGGATTGAATCTTTTTGACAAAAGGGGTAGTGCTAAAAAGGTAATGCTTTAGGTCTGAAATTTAGCTTGCCTGATTTTATTGTAATGACAGATAAAATATCTGATCGCTCCTTCGTGGTTTGCTTGCTTCTTTGAAAACGACAAACTTTT
>JBGTKR010000408.1:0-8224 GCA_041744535.1 Pyrinomonadaceae bacterium | reverse complement strand
ATTGCTCCGATGCCGATCAAGCAACCCGTTTCGATGTAGCATCCGTGAATCGTCGCCGAATGTCCGACGGTTACTTCGTGTTCAATAATTGTTGAAAAATCGCCAGTTCGTGAAACGTGGATTATTGTGCCGTCCTGGATGTTGGTTCTCTCGCCGATTCGTATGTAATTAACATCGCCGCGTAGGACGCAGTTATACCAAATGCTTGCATCTTCCGCGATTTCGACATCGCCGATAATCACAGCATTTTCCGCTACGAAAACGCTTTCGTGTATTTTCGGAGTTTTGTCTTGAAATGATTTAATCACTTTTTACTAAGTGAGAGGTGAGAAATAATAAAAATTCTCACCTCTCACCTCTCACCTCTATTTCATTTCCTTGTAAATCACGCCGTTTTTCATTACAAAATCCACATTTTCCAGAATCTTGATATTACTTAAAGGATTGCCTTTGACCGCAACAATGTCGGCATATTTTCCGACTTCGAGCGAACCGATTGTTTTATCTAAGCCCAGTAATTTCGCACCGTTCAGAGTTCCCGCCGTGATCGCATTGAGTGGTTTCATTCCTCCCCAATTGACCATTAATGTAAATTCGTGTCCGTTCGTACCGTGCGGAATTACACCGGAATCCGTGCCGAGTGCGATCAGAACATCGTTTTCGACGGCGATCTTTATTGCATTTCTCATCGCTTTAGCGGCGGCGTAGGATTTTTCGGCTCGATAGCCCGTCAGGATTTTTTTATCGGCAAGCTGCTCAACCGTTTCGCCAGCCATCAAAGTCGGGACGAGATATGTTCCCATTTTTTTCATTAATCTTGCACCTTCGACATCGAGAAATGAGCCGTGTTCGATTGATGCAACGCCCGCACGAGTCGCAACCTTTATGCCTTCCGTGCCGTGGGCGTGAGCGGCGACTTTTCGCTCGTGTTGCCGTGCTTCGTCAACCATCGCCTTCATTTCTTCAAACGAATATTGCTGAACGCCGACCGCATCGCCTTCGGATAAAACTCCGCCCGTCGCACAGGTTTTTATCACGTCCGCACCGTATTTTATTTGATAACGAACCGCCGCCCGAACCTGGTCAACACCGTCGGCGATTCCCGTTTTGAAATCTCCATCGGCAATTCCGGGCTTGAAACCGTTTTCGTCGCAATGTCCGCCCGTAATTCCGAGCGAATATCCCGCCGTCAGCATTCTTGGTCCGACAATCCAACCTTCGTTTATCGCTTTACGAATCGCCAGATCATCAAAATTTCCCGCACCGACATTGCGAATCGTCGTAAATCCCGCCATCAGAGTTTTTCGTGCATTTTCAACCGCGAGAATTGCCCCGAAAGAGTCGTAATCCCGAAAGCGTGCGTTTTGTCCGTCCGCATCGCCTAAAATCCTTCCGATAATATGCGTGTGAGCATCAATAAATCCGGGCATTATAGTCGCATCACCGAGATCAATAACTTTGGCATTTGCCGGAGGAATGTATTTATTTCCGCTTCCGACAGCTTCGATTTTATTATCCACAATGACGATAAATCCATTATTGATCGCCTGTTTTCCCGTTCCGTCAATAATTCGTGCGGCTTTTAAAACAATCGTTCCTTTTCCCGTCTGCTCACCCGGTTTTCCCAAATTTTGAGCGTAAACTCCGCTTATTTGCAGAGCCAAAAATACTAAGACCGTCAATGCGGATTTGATTTTCGACATTTATTTTCCTCGCTTGAGTTTTAAAATTTTGTGTAACAACGCTTTTGATTATAAGCATCGGCAAATGACAAGTCCAAACGTATCTGCCGACTTTCTAAGCAGTTGACGGAAAGCTGCAGAGTTTCAGATAGTTGCAGAGTTATTAAAACCAACAGACTTATAGCTTTTATAATGTCTGATTACTTTTTCTCGGTTGCTTAAATACTCAAATCTTCCGTGCTGAGGCTTCGCATTCCTTGTTGTTCGGCTTTTTCGGATTCGAGGGATGTTAGTGTGTCGAGCAGAAAATTCGTGTTGCTGGAAACGTCTATGACAACGGAGAATTCTTTTTCGGCGAGTGTGAATTCAAATGTTCCGCTGTTGATCTCGATGATCGTGCGAAAGGCTTTTTTGCCGTTCAAGCCGTCGGCATCGGCATCAACGATTTTTCCTTCATTGAACGAAACGCTTGCCAGATGCTGATCGGATTTGAGAGTTAAAAGTCCGGTCATACGCGAGTTTTCGATAGCCTGAACGGCATCGAAAAGGCTGACATAGGCTAAGTTTCCGGCGAGCGTTGCATCCGTGCGGATTTTTACGGGAGTTCTGTCCCGATTGACCGCAAATTCGGGTCTTCTGGCTCGGCGAATCGCTTCGAGTCCGGGGGCGACGGAAATTCGCGGGTCTAATAATTTTGCTTCCTGCAAGCGGTCGTAAGCAAAATCAAAATCTTCGCGGGCGATATAAAGACTGACCAACGCCAGACATTGTCGGGCGGCATCGTTGGCATTTCTGTGAGCGATGCAGATTTCGCGTAATTTTTCCCGCAAAGGAATCGAACGCGGACTGCGTTTGATCGAATCACGCAAAAGTTTGAAAGCCTTTTCGGGCGATTTGTATTTGACGAAAAGGTCGGCATCGAGCAAAACCGATTCGATGGAAACTTCCGTAACTAATTCTTGTTCTAAAACTTGGTTCATAGAATTTGAAAATATATTGGCAGATAAATTTTGAGGCTGACATACAGGCGGGAATTTTTCAGGATTTACCAAAACCTCAACCTCTTTTATTTATAAATGTTTAATGAACAAAAATGTTCAACAATTATAAATCTATCACAAATCAATAAATTTAGTCATTAAATTTTCCGCATAAAAAAGCAAGATTGCCGAAAACCGGCAATCTTGGATGTAAAAATATTGTTTTAAATCGGATCAAAAATCAAATCTGATTCCGAGTCTGATCTGACGTTGGCGATATGTTCTTGTCGGGACAAGAAATCTATCTCTGAAATTTTGTATGGTTGCTGCCGAAGCGTTTGAACCGATGCCGTCAAAGTCAATAAATGCCGCACCGTAGCTGAATACGGTGGCGTTCAAGATGTTATCGAATTCAATCGTCGGGCGAAGTTTCATTCTTTCTTTGAACCGGAATTCGCGGCTGATATTTAGATCGAATGTAAAAAATGAAGGTCCCGTTCCGGCGTTTCTCGGAAGATTACCGCTTCTTGCTCCGATGGGAGCTAATGAAAACTGATTTACAAGTGCCTGCGGGAAAGGCGAACCCGGTTCACGATAAACGATGTCGGAAAGATTGCCGCTGAAATTCAAGCGGTCAGTTCCGAGATCGTCGAGATTCCGGTCGTCGCCGCCGTTTCCCAAGTTAAACGGGGCGGAACTGCCTGCCCGGAAAAGCGGCGAGAATCTCAATTTACCAAGCCAGACGGGAGTGTCGAATGTGCCGGAAAAAGCTATTCTGTGCCGTCTGTCCTGCACGTTTCGGGTAAATTCACGGGAAAAATCACCGTTCACTTCGGCGTTGGATGTGTTATTTAAGCCGTCGTCCTGGGTTGAAGACAAAGTGTAAGCGAATCGCATACTTCCGCCGAAACCTCTGCCGAATTTTCTGAAACGTGAGCGAAGTTCAAAAATCAATCCTTGATAAAAAGCGTTGCCGATGGAATTAATTTGTGATTGTTCTTCAAAATTCGGATTTGGTCTGAATCGGGCGATTGCCGCCAGAGCAATTCCGATCGGACCGCCCGTTGCGTTAAAATTGTTACCCGTAACCGCAACCCGCGGAGTAGCTGACGAACTGTTCGTCGTATTCAGATTGACAAAACAATTTGCCGTCGTCGTCGAACAATTGGTTGTTCCGTTCATTGCGGTTGCAATGCCGTCACCGTCGGTTGTTGAACCCAAGTAAAATGTGTATCTTCGCGTCGGAGAAAGTTGGAACGGATTAGCTATCAAATAAGCTGTGAAATCATCGAATCCGGCAGGCAAAACGGGGGCGTTTATATTTATATCACGCCATAAATGCACCGTTTTATTGACGGTATAATTGATTTCAAAAACCAAACCTTTAGCGAGTTTGCGTTCAAAACCGATGTTGAACTGATAGCTTTCGGGAATTTTCAGATCGGGAGAAACCGATCTCAAAGGATTGCTTCCGCTGCCTTGATTTATAACAAATCCGGTGTTGTTATCGCAAGTAAAAGTGGTTGTAACAGTTGAACAGACATTTCCAACTAAGGTTTGTAATTCCGTTTGGGAAGCAAATGAATTCGGAAACTGTTGAGAAATTGCGTTTAGAATCGCCGTCCGACGCGGATCAGTTCCGCTTGTTCCGATGGCATTGGTATCAAACGGAACAACGCCGTTTGTATTCTGTATAAAATCGGCAATCGTGCGAAGGAGTGTGCGGTTATAAAAAATTCCCGCACCGAAACGGATAACGCCTTCATTCTTTGAAAAAGGCGACCACGCCACGCCGATCCGCGGACCGAAATTATTATTGTCGTCAACGCTCGTTTCGCGTTCATAGCGAAGCCCGTAATTGACGGTCAGATTTTGGCGTAATTTATATTCATCATTAAAGAAAACCCCGTAATATGTATTTCTAACATCAGAACCCGTGCCGTAATTTATTCTGAATCTCGACAGAGTGTTTTGCTGAAATGTTCCTATATTGGCAAAGTTGAACGTGCCGGTGGAATCGCCTAAATCCGTCGCCTTTGAACGAATTGTTTGAATATCAAAACCGCCTTTGAATGAATGCTTTCCGAAAATATACGTCAGAGAGTTTTGAAACTGAAAGCGTGATTCGCGGCGGCTTTGCGGAAATGTCGCACTGTTTCCGCCCGATCCGGTTGAATTTCCGGCAATGAGTGTTTGCGAGCCGTTTGTTTCGGGGTTTCTGAAACCGATCAGGACAACCGGATCGCCGGGATTGTCGGTCTGAAAACTCGGTTCGAAAATCGAATACTGAAAACGGAATTGATTAACCGCATTTTCGCCGAAAACGTGGTTGTCGGTAAAATTTATCGCGTCGGTATCAGACGTTTTGGCTTGCAGTGCATCGTCCAATCTCGTCGTCGTGGCGGATCTCGTCCGGCGGTTTTTTCTGCGTCCTAATTGATAACCGATGGTAAAATTATTTTTTGAGTTTAAATGATGGTCTAATTTTGCCGTAAACGTATTATCTACGTTTGGTGTTGAATACAGGACGTTATAAGCGGCAATATCAACCGGCGGATTGCTGTTCGTGTCCTGACAGACGGCAACCGGACAAACCGCATTTCCGGCGGGCAATGGAAAATTCGGATTTGCACCGACCGGAACAAAAGTATTTATAAACGTCGTATCCTGAAGATTGGTGTATTCGTAAGCAACTGAGAAAAATGTCCGGTTGCGTCCGTTATAAATCTTCGGCAAAACGACAGGTCCGCTCAAGGTAAAACCCGGATTGTATTCCGTCAGCGGCAAACGCTCGAAACCGCGGCTGTTGTTATAATATGTATTGGCATTCAAGTTATCGTCCCGGAAAAACATAAAGCCACGCCCGCGAAAACGATTTGAACCGCTTTTTGTCCGCAGATTGATACGCCCGCCCGATGCCCGTCCGTATTCCGCCGAAAATTGATTGGTAACAACCTGAACTTCCGCAATTGATTCCAACGACGGCTGAAAACGTATGTTTGCAGAGCGATCATCGTTATTATCCAAACCGTCAATCGTAATATTATTGGAATAAGAAGCACCGCCCGACAATGAAAAATTACCCTGTTCCGCCGGTGCGGTTGCACTCGTTACATTCCGGTCATCCGACAGATCGCGTGTCGAAAGGGCTTCTTCTGCAGTTCCGCCCAAAGTTAAAACCAAACTATATGGGTCGCGTGAGTTATTCGGGATTTCTTCGATTTCCCTCTGCGTGATCGTTCCACCGACAATCGTGCGGTTCGGATCAATGATGGGTGCATCCGTATCGTCAAAAGAAACGGTTTGTTCAGCCCGTATATTTTCGGGAACGAGTGAAAAATCCACTTTTATACTTTGCCCCGAAATCGTATCCAAATCCGTTTTTGTCAAAACTCCGAAACTTTCCGAACTTACTCTGATGGAATATTTACCCGGTGATAATTCGATTATCCGGTAACGTCCGTTTTCATCCGTTGTTACGGAGCGTTCAATACCTTTTTCAACCAAAATTGCGGTAACCGTCGCACCGATCACGATTGCACCGTTTTGATCGGTAACCTTTCCGGTAAAGACGACATCATCGAGGTCTTGGGCGAAGTTGATACTGCTAAATACAAGTAAACAGAGTGCTAGAGTAATAATCGAAAGCAGAAACTTTCTACGTATTTCCTTCATTTAATTTCTCCAAAAATTATTTAAGGGGTTTTTTCAAATGTATTCTGTATTAAAAGTGTTTTGTTTGTAAAGGACTAAAGGAGGAAAATTAACAAGTTGTTTACTCTTCTTCGGTTGAATCATAAATTTCCTGCCGATTGACGCGGGAAACGGGAATTAAGGCTTCGGAATCGGAAAATGAATTGACCTGACCGGAAATCTCGTCGGCGTGGGTTTTCAGATATTCGAAAAAGCGTTCAAATTCCTTCTGCATCTCGTCCATTTTATTACGCATCTTAAGAATAATTTCAACGCCCGCCAGATTTACGCCGAGTTCGCGTGTGAGCGATAAAATAACTTCCAGACGCTCCAGATCCTCATCGGTAAAAAGGCGTGTATTCCCTTTTGAACGCGAAGGCTCGATCAAACCTTCCCGCTCATACATACGCAATGTCTGCGGATGAACTTCATAAAGTTTCGCCACAACGCTGATCGTATATGTTTTAATCTTTTTACTCATAAATTCATCGGTTATCGGCTGCCAGTTGTTAATTTCCTACTGCCAACCGCTGCTGCCATCTGCCAACTTCTTATTCCAGTCCCATAACCTTTCGCGGATTCTCCGAATTCACTTTATCAAATTGCCGCAATAGTTCTTTTGATTCTTCACTAATTACACGCGGCAGAGTTATTTTCACTTCAACAAACTGATCGCCGCGAACACTCTTATCCCTTAAACTCGGCACTCCCTTTTCTCGTAATCTTATTTTCTGTCCCGATTGAGTTCCGGGCGGAATTCGCAATTTTGTTTTGCCTTCAACTGTCGGAACTTCGATCTTTGCTCCGAGTGCGGCTTCGGAAATCGTGATCGGAACTGTTACATAAATGTTATTTCCCTTTCGCCGGAAATATTTATGTTTGCCGACATTTGTAATTATATACAGATCGCCCGGTTCTGCTCCGAGCCGTCCGCCGTGACCTTTTTTCGGAATCCGAACACGCGAACCCGTATCAACTCCGGCGGGAATTCTAACTTTTACCTGTTCTTTTTTCGGCGTAACGCCTTTACCGTTGCAAAGTGAACACGGCTGTCTTCTTCGTCCCGTGCCTTCGCAATCCGGGCAAGGCTGCGAAAACTGCAAGCGTCCGCCGGTTCTCTGAACTTGTCCCGTGCCGCTGCAAGTCGTGCAGACGACAAGCGGTCCGCCCATATCGCCCGCTCCCTGACAACGCGAACACTGTTCGGAACGGTTGACCGTTAGATTTGTCGTCAATCCCGTAACCGATTCCTCAAAACTCAATGCCAGAGGAATTTCTATATCTCTATCTTTTTTAGGCAGAGGTCTTGAAGGTTCGGCTTGTGTTCTCGCTCCCGGGTTTACACCGCCGCCGCCGCCGCTGAAAAGATCGGAAAAAATATCACGAAAACTGGACGAACCACCCGCAGCCGTCGGACCGCCGCCACTCGTTCCCGTGTCCCAACTGAAACCGGAAAAATCAAAACCTCCCGTTCCCGTTCCCGCTCCCGCACCTGCTCCGAACGGTGAATTTATATCGAGGTTATCGTCATAATAGCCGAATTTGTCAAAGACCTTACGCTTTTTCTCGTCCGCCAGAACATCGTAAGCCTCCTGAATTTCCTTGAATTTTTCCTCAGCGGATTTATCGCCCGGATTGACATCAGGGTGATATTTACGTGCCAGACGGCGATAGGCTTTTTTAATTTCCTTCGCATCCGCACTTTTTTTAACGTCGAGCGTTTTATAATAATCTTTCTTTTTTGCCATTTTCAGCTATCAGCCATCAGCCATCAGCTTTTCTAATCGCCAATTGCTTATCGCATTTTTTATAAAAATCTTTTCAACTTAAAATCTATCAAATCCAAACGCAAATTTTACCGCTTCAAAA
>JBGTKR010000407.1:0-8079 GCA_041744535.1 Pyrinomonadaceae bacterium | reverse complement strand
ATCGCCGTTCAGATTCCGATAACTGCAACAAATGGAACACTTAAAGCAAAAATTACGGATGTTCGGGCGGAAGTCAAAGATAAAGCGTTAAATTTATACGCAATTTATGATCTGGAAGGCTCAAAAAATAAATAAACTCCTTTGTTTGCTTGAGAAAACCTCATAAAAAATTATGAAGAATAAAATAAAAACATTTTTTCTGAAACTTTATGATATAGCCTTTGAAGAAGATGTTTTCAGCAGTGCCGCACAGGTCGCATTTTATTTTTCATTCTCACTTTTTCCGCTTATGCTTTTTTTGATAAGTTTGTCCGGTATAGTTCTTAGTTCCGCCGACGAACTCAGAAATGAACTTTTCTATTATCTGAGTCAGATTATGCCCGTTACCGCCTTTAAACTCGTAAAAGATACGATCAAAGAAATTACGGAAAACAGCACAGGCGGCAAGCTGACTATCGGTTTACTTATTGCACTTTGGTCGGCGGCGGCAGGTGTGGATAGTTTAAGAATTGCTCTTAATTCCGTTTATAATCTAAAAGAAAAACGTGCTTGGTGGAAAACAAAACTCCTTTCACTCTTTATGATCATAGCTTTGACCTTTATGATCTCGATTACTTTGGGCATAATTTTTTACGGTTGGAAGTTTATTTTCTTTTTACTGTCTTTAATTAATCTGCCGATCCCTTCGGTTTATTTTTTGATAATTATCCAATGGCTAATGGTCATTTCTCTCTTGCTCGCCGTTTTTGCTCTGATTTACAATTTTCTTCCGTGTAATAGTCCTTTTCGGTGGGTTTGGATTACACCCGGAGCTATTACGAGCATTATTTTGTGGTTGATCGTTTCATTCGGTTTCAGAACTTATCTGCAATACTACAATACTTATGACCGGATGTATGGCTCGCTCGGTGCTGTTATAATTTTGATGCTTTGGCTTTATTTAACTGCACTTGTGATTTTGTTGGGTGGTATCATCAACACTATTTTGCGGGAAATGTCCGGCAAAGAAATAATAAAAGGAAAAAATGATTATGAAAGAATTGCCGAGGAAATCACAATTTCCGATAAAAAGGTTGAATAAAACAAATGTCCTTAATGCTTAAAGAAATTGCCGAACAGCCGTCCGTTCTGGAAAAAACGATTAAAAAAGAACAGCTAAAGATCAACAAGATCGGTAAATTTTTGAAATCCAAAGATATAAATCTGATTGTTCTTGCTGCTCGCGGAAGTTCGGACAATGCCGCATTATTCGGAAGATATTTGCTCGAAATAACTTGCGGAATTCCGGTTTCGCTTTCCGCCCCATCGGTTTTTACGCTATATAAAGCAAAACTAAATCTTCAAAAAACTCTGATCATCGGTGTTTCACAATCGGGCGAAGGTTCGGATATAAATACGGTTCTTACAGAAACAAAAAAGCAAGGAGCATTTACGCTCGGAATTACGAATAATGCAAAATCCCCGATTACCCAGACTGCCGACGAAACACTTTTGATCCACGCCGGACGCGAAAAATCCGTTGCCGCAACAAAAACTTACACCGGACAAATGCTCCATTTTTATTTGCTGGCAAATGCTTTAACCGAAAAATCTAAAAGAATTGAACTGGAAAAAATACCGCATTTTGCAAACGAAGTCGTTAAATTGGCAGACACCATCAAAGAAATTGCCGAAAGATATACATTTATGGAAAACTGCGTCGTCGTCGGCAGAGGTTTGAATTACGGAAATTCCTTTGAATTGGCATTAAAATTGATGGAAACCTGCTATGTCGTGGCGGAAAGATTTTCTTCCGCCGATTTTTTTCACGGTCCGTTAGCAATTATCGAGAGAAAATTTCCCGTCATAATGTTCGCCCCGAAAGGCGTAACAAAAAAAAGTAATCTGGATTTACTGAAAAGATTAAAGGATTTAAACGCGGACAGTCTTTCAATTACAAATGACGAAAAAATTGCAAAGTTAAGCTCCAGAAATCTGAAAATGCCGTCCGAAATAGAAGAAATTTTATCGCCGATACCTTTTATCATTCCGGCTCAGATATTTGCAGCTTATTTATCGGAATCAAAAGGACTAAACCCGGATTCTCCGCGTTCTTTATCAAAAATTACGAAAACGGTCTGACAGGCAGAAACCCGACAATTATGGAGGATGTTCTTGGAAATTACTTAGACATTATCGGAAATAACAAAATGCTCAATTTTATAAGAATATTTTTCCCGCGAATAAACGCGAAAAGACCGCGAAAATAAGATAAAAGATTTTATGAATTTCCTTTTTTTCGCGTATTTTCGCGGTCTTTCGCGGGCTTATTCTTATTTTCAATAATGTCTATTTAGTCAGGTGGCAACAGCACCCTTGTTGACACGCAGGTTTCCGCCTTTTTATCAAGATATTATCGCCCGCAAAAGTTCTTCCCGCATTTCGCCTGCGGTTCGCCAACGGTGGACGGCATCTTTGGAAATGGCTTTTTCGATAACCATCGCAAGTTGCGGCGGAATTTCATTTGTTCGGGCGGAGATCGGCACGATCTGTTTTTCAAAGATAGCTTTGACCGTTTCGGAAATACCCGCTTTCGGGGAAATATTTAATGCGTGAGCTCCGGTCAGAAGACTGTAAGCGGTCATTCCGATTGCATAAATGTCGGACGGCGGGCGAACCTCTTTGAAATCTCTGACCTGTTCCGGCGGCATATAGGCAATCGTTCCGGCAACATCACCGACCATCGTTACGCCGCTCATTCCGGTTTGCTTATAGCTTTTTGCCAAACCGAAATCCGTTAATTTTGAATTATAATTCGGAAATGAACCGTCAACCAAAATGTTTTGTTCCTTGATGTCCCGATGAACAAATCCGAGTTTATGAGCAAAATCCAAAGCGGCAAGCGTCTGCTCGATTATTTTGACCACTTCCTGATAATGAAGTTTTCCGCCGCGTGCTTTGGCAAGTTTTGATGCGTCCATTCCGCCGACAAATTCCGAAACCAGATAGACGATTCCGTTATGCGAACCGTGTTCGATATAACTGACGATGTGCGGATGCTGAAGACTGGCGGCAACCTCGATCTCACGCATAAAGCGTTTTAAGGACTGTTCGCTGACGGCAACTTCGGGTAAGAGAGTTTTGATCGCCACCACCTGACCGTCTTTAATGGAACGTGCGAGCATCACGCTTCCCATTCCGCCCTGTCCTAAAATACGTATCATCTGGTAATTCGGTATCGGCTGCGGATGTTTTTTTAATATATCGCGGCATTTTTCGCAAAGATAAGATAATTTTGAATCCGGTCGGGAAGCAGCCGTCTGCGACGGTTCACCGCAGTTCAGACATTCGACGATAATAACCGATGGCATCGTATGTGCAAAACTATTGTCTCCGAAAACATCAGTTGTCGGATCATCGGCACTGACATCAACTTCCAAAACCGTTTCGCCGCCTTGAATCCGATCACCGGCTTTTAAATGAGTCGCTTCTACTCTCAAGGCATTGACATAAGTTCCGTTGGTCGAACCTAAATCCCGGATAAAAATTTGAGGCGGAGCAATTTCAAGCAGACAATGGTTTCGGGAAAAAAATCTATCTTCCGGCAGACAAAAATGTGCGGTTTCGCTTCTGCCGATTAAAAAGGTTTCGTGTTCATCAAATGTAAAAACACGACCAACCTGAGGACCTGCAATGACTCGTAAAGTTACTCTCATTTAATTTGAAAATCTAATTAAAGAACACTCCCCAAAACTACAAATATAAAATACAAGACCGATATTATAAAACCTATTCCGCCCAAAATCATTCCGATTATCGCCATTTCCTTTCCGCCGTAAAGTTCGGGTTGGCTCTTAACCTTATTCATTCCCAAAAATCCGGTAATTATCGCGGCAGGTCCGGTTATTATTGCAATGTAGCAGCAAAAAACACTCAGACCGCCCAAAACCAGCGAAACTATTGATAAAGTTTTGTCCTGTCCGACCATTGCCATCGGTGCGGGACTGGAAAACGGTTGTTGATAAATCTGCTGATTCGGTGAATTAAAATCGGAAAAATTTGTATTCTGATCGTTCCAATTGCCTTCGTTGGTAACTCTCGTCGGATCGAGAAAAGCAGTCGGCGGAGCATCTTCGCCGCTCATTTCATTGAGTAATTCACCATCATTGAGACAGAAATTCAAGTTCTCGTCCTTATATCTTTCGTTACACCTCGGGCAGTATTTCATAAGTTGAGTTAAATTTTATTCTCTAATTTTTAAAGTTTGAAAAGCAATCGGAATATCATCGCTCGTGTAAATACCCGCAACGCCGTTTTTATACCCTGTTTCGTCTTTAACGGTAGTTATAAATTCATCATTAATATACAAAGACATATTGCCGTCGTTGACCCGAACTTCGATGACATTCGGCTGACTTCCGCTTTTTATCGCCGTCGAAAGAGTCCAATCAACAATATTTGTTTCTTTTTTATCCGTATGGCGAACAATTCTGTATTGCCGTTTATCGCTTCTTATTAAAAAAGCATAATCCTTAGACAGAACTTGTGTCGGATGACTGTGAACAACCAATCCGTACCCTAAATCCGATGCATTACTTTCAAGGTTTTTTACCGTTAATAAAATCGTAGTATTATAAGTTTTGACATTTTTTGTTAAAATTACATAGTAAAATCCTTTTTTAGAGGTTAAAATCAGATTTCCGTCCTTACTTTCGGAAGAAATGAACTCATTTTCCTGAATATCCCATTCAGATAAATCTATCGTCCCTTTCAGTTCTCTGTCGTCTTTTTCATTTCTAACAGGATTTTCTTTATTTTCTCTGCTCGAAACATCTTTTTTTTCTATTACGGGATCATCATCTTCACTTGGAATTATAAGTGCCAAACCTATAAATCCGCCGCCGCACAAGACCATAACCAACGCGATAATTCCGATTGCCCATAACCATGTTTTTGACGATGAACCCGAACCCGGAGATTGATACCGCGGTGAATTGTCCCAAGTTTGAGGTTGATTCGGCTGATTTCCGAACGGCTGATTCGGTGTTGTCTGCTGAGGCTGTCCAACCATCACGGTCGGAGGCGGTTCATTGATTGAAGCTGCTGATGCCGCACTCGTCAAAACAGAACCATCTTCCAAGCAAAAATTTAAGGTTTCATCACTGTATCTTTTGTTGCATTTTGGACAAATCTTCATCTCTTTGATTCCTTGATAAAAAGGTAACAGGCTTATTCAGATATTTTGAAAAATTCCATATCAATGAATAATTACGATTATTTTCCTTTATTTGTTTAAAGGCTGCAAATATTAATAGTAGTTGAATTTATGAAATATGCAAAATCATTTATAAAATCAAGTTCAAATTATTTCTATTCCGCAGCGACCGCAGTATTTAACGCTTCCGGGATAAGCCGAACCGCAGCGGTGGCAGATTTTCTGAACGGCAGAAACTGTATTTTGTGTGAAGCTGCTGCTTGATCCGACAGTCGTTTGTTGAACATTGGCGGCGGCTGTCGTGTTAATATTAAGTCCGCAGCGTCCGCAGTATTTAGAATCGGAAGCCAATTGAGCCGAACATCTCGGACAGACATTTCCACCCGTCGCTTCTCCCAAACTTACGATTGAAAAGGAATTATTGCCGCACCGTCCACAATACTGAACGCCCTCGGCAAACCGTGAATTGCATTTATCACAAGCAACGATTCCGGGCATTAAAGAACTTGCCATACCGCTGCTGCCGCTTCCCTGTGAGGGTGAAGGCTGGCTGGCAGTCGCTTTGTTTATATGTCGAAGTTCGGCTTGAATAACCTGATCTTCACTGGATTCCCGAATTTCAATAACCCGTTCATCATCTCTTTCACCCGTCTTTGCAACTCTTAAAATGTGCTGTCCGGCGGGAACGGTGGTCAATATCAAACGTCCCGAATTTCCGATACTTCCCTTTCTCTCATCATCTATATAAACTTCCGCCCCGATCGGAGCAAGAATCGTAACTTTAGCAGTTCCGGCGGAATTGTCTTCACCGATATTTTCCGCGGCTTTTTCCAGAGCATTGATCCATTCGGCAACAGTTGAAACTCTTTCGGCGGAATCACGTTTTAACGCACTCATTATAACCGCCTCGACTTTTTTAGGAATGTCAGGGCGAAATTCCGAAAGCGGCGGCGTTTCCCTAACCACCTTCTGCATAACGAGTTCCATCAGATCGCCGGTAAAAGGCGTGCGTCCGGCAAACATTAAATAGGCAATTGTTCCCAGAGCGTAAACGTCCGTTCTGACATCAACTCCGAGTTCCGGCTGCATCTGTTCCGGCGACATAAATTCGGGCGTTCCGATAATCCCGCGTGATGAAGGCGTGGCATCCGAATTCGTATCGGTAACGGTTTGATTGAGGATCTTTGCCAAGCCGAAATCGCCAACTTTGATAAATCCGTCCTTATCGTTTTTTCTCTGCATTATAAAAATATTGGCGGGTTTCAAATCCCTGTGCAGAATCCCCTCTTCGTGAGCCGCATCAACTCCGTCGGCGATTTGTCTTAAAATTTTTATTCCGCGTCTTATCGGAAGCGTCCCTTCCCGCCGCAAAAGCCGGTGCAGCGACTCGCCTTCGACATATTCCATCACCAGAAAAAATACTCCGTCCTCGGATTCGCCGAAATCCGTTACGTCAACAATATGCGGATGACGAATCGAAGCGGCGGACAAAGCCTCGCGTTCAAAACGTGCCAAAGCCTCGCCTTCCTGCAAGTCTTCGCTATTCAAAACATCCTGCCGAACCGTTTTGACCGCAACCTTTCGCGTCCCTAAATTTTTGTCCTGAGCCAAATAAACCTGCCCCATCGCCCCGCGTCCCAAGCGGCTTTCGAGCCAATATCTGCCCGCCAGTAATTGTCCGCCCGGCAAACTCAAACGAACCTTTGTCTGATCCTGCGGACATAATTCGACTTCATCCCCGTAACAATTTCCGCATTTTGCACATTCTTTCATCTTCTTTATTTTCGCTTATTTACAAATTTTTTCCAAATTATGAACGCTTCATTGAACCGGATTTGCAAAAATCGTTTTCAATTTCCTCAACATATTGTATAATGCTTTTCTATTCGGGACGTTAGCTCAGTCGGTAGAGCAATTGACTCTTAATCAATGGGTCGCAGGTTCAATCCCTGCACGTCCTATGTTTTGTGGAAATGAAATAACCCAATAAACACGCTGTATTTAGCTTTTAACACGATGCTTATTGGGTTATTTTTATGTTTGATTGTAAATTGAAAATGTAATTCTGTGGAATTCTTGCTTGATTTTGGCATAAAAGCCGTTCAAAAGCCGTGCGAATTGACACTCGTTGGCTTCCTTTTAGGTTTTTCGTGATTTTCCGAGATCAATAAACATTCTCCAAACTCTCAATGGTTTTCTTTTTTCTGATCGTCGGCTTTCTCGTCGAAGGTGTCATCGTAAAATTCGGGATAATCCGCAACTATTGTTTTTGCATATTCATTTTTTTGTGTTCAAAATCTTTTCCATTCGTTCAATTTGGAATGGTGTCGCGTGCGGTTTTAGAGCTTCATAGTATTTTGTTTTGTTTTCAGGACTTTTTGATTTATTAAACTTTTGGTAAAGAATAAATATCGCCCTTTTTTGTGTCTGGTCATCGCCTGACTTTACCAAAGAATTAAAAGCGGAAATAGTATGTTTTATACCCTTTCTGCCGCTTCTTAATTCGATTTCGTCTAAACTGCGTTTACCACGGATCAGATTTGCTTGTTTGCCCGTAATAATTTTTGCATCTTTCAGTTCGTTCAGTTTTTTAGAAAATTCAGCTAATTCCGTGTCTGAGGGTTTTTTACCCAGTCTTGACCGTTCCTGAATTAAATCGGCAATAATTTCTTTCTTTCTTCCGCCGTTTGGTATCGGTTTATAATCGGGAATTACCGTGCGGACATTTTTTAATTCTGCATCCGTTAAAGTTCCTCTTTTACTTGCGTTATCCGCCTTTTCTTTTAGTATTTTTTTGAACGATTCCTGTTCCGCTTTTTCCATATTGCCGAATTCTTCGACAACTTTATCTGTGGACAATCTTTTCAGCCTCTCATCCAAAGGCT
>JBGTKR010000406.1:0-26134 GCA_041744535.1 Pyrinomonadaceae bacterium | reverse complement strand
CCTAAAGTTTAATTTAAAAATTCGTCAGGTAATTTCCCGAACTATATTTTTTGCTGACTAATAATTAATATTGACATTCCTACTATAAAATATAATATTTGTTTCAAAACAATTTAAATTTTGTGGAGGTTAACCCCCTATGTTTCCGACTGATACTGATTTTGAATCACAAGTTTCGCTTGAAACCGAAGCCATTCCTGTTCCCGAAGATCCCCCATTTCATATACTTTTTTTAGGTGATTACAGCGGTCGTGAAAATCTGTCTGAAAATGGTCAAAATTTATCTCCCGACTATCGTTTCTTTGAAATTGACCGTGATAATTTTGAAGAGGTAATGAGCAAGCTAAATACAAGTCTTAGCTTGGACTTACGAGGTGTCGGACAAGACGCTCTAACTCTTAATTTTAAAGAATTAGACGATTTCCATCCTGACAGGATTTTCCGGCAAATTCCACTTTTTTCCGACTTGCGGGATATACGTAAAAGATTATTAAATCCCGATTTATTTGAAGTCGCTGCAGAAGAAGTTCGTTCCTGGTTTGAAGAAACTTCTCAAGATGAACCAATTTCAGATGAAAAGGGTAAAATACCTGAGCAAACTGAGAGTTCCGGCAATTTGCTTGATGATATTTTAAGCGATACAAAAACCGATGTATCTGCTTATAAAAATCAAACTAATTCTTTAGAACTTAACAGTTTTATTAGAGATATTATACAGCCCCACATAATTCAAACTGATGAAGAGGAACAGGAAAGACTCGTCGCCCTAGTTGATGAATCAACCGGGGAATTAATGCGTAAGATTTTGCATCATCCGCAGTTTCAGGCTCTGGAATCTGCATGGCGGGGGCTTTATTTTGTCGTCCGTAGAACTGATACAAGTAATGATCTAAAACTTTTTTTAATGGATATAAGTAAGGCTGAAATTGCCGATAACCTTAAGTCTGTTAAGGACTTAACGGATTCCGATATTTTTCAAAAAATAGTAATTGATAAAGATCGCACCTTTGGAGGCGAACCTTGGGCTTTAATTTGCGGCAACTTTCTATTTGAATTGAACATTGAAGATGTTGCTGCATTGATAAGACTTGCAAAAATCGGAAATACGGCTAATGCTCCTTTTATTTCTCAGATCAAACCCCATATGTTAGGCATTGAATCGCTTGCTGAAAATCCAAATGTTTCCGATTGGAATTTATCTGAACCAACTGATGCAAGCAAGTTATGGACTATGTTGCGAACCTTACCGGAAGCGGCGAGTTTAGGAATGACATTGCCAAAGTTTTTAACCCGACTTCCCTATGGTGAACAAACCGATCCGACTGAAGTCTTTTCTTTTGAAGAGTTTAGAGAAAATCACCAACATTCCCATTATCTTTGGGGAAATTCTTCTTTTGTTGTGGCTTTACTATTAGCTCAAAGTTTTAGTTCATTCGGATGGGAGTTTGGACAGAGAATCTTAAATGAATTAGATGGTTTACCCGTCCATATTTATAATCAAAATGGCGAAAGTAAAACAAAATCCTGTGCTGAAATTAATATGACACACAATGCTTGTGATACTCTCATTGAGCAAGGTTTGATGCCGATAATATCCTTTCGTGATACAGATATTCTTAAATTAGCAGATTTTCAATCTATCGCATTCCCTTCCAAACCTCTTAGCTGTAAATGGGATTAAATTTTGTATCTTATTGTTCTATAAAGGTTTACACCTGTAAGACATCTCTGGGTCTTGGCAAACTAGACAACATAAACTACACTATAAGGTTTAGTTGCCATACAAACTTATTTGTAAATATTTCAAACTAAATTATTTATTATGTTTTTTGATGAAGAATTTGATGTCATAGTTATTGGTGCTGGACACGCCGGTTGTGAGGCTGCCTCTGCTTCCGCTCGTCTCGGCGGGGAAACCGCACTTGTTACAATTAATCTTGATTTAATCGGGCAGATGTCCTGTAATCCGGCAGTAGGCGGTATCGCAAAGGGACATATCGTACGTGAAATAGATGCTTTGGGTGGAATTATGGGCAAGATAATTGACCGTACAGGTATTCAATTTCGACTGCTCAATCGTTCGAGAGGTCCTGCTGTTCAGTCTCCAAGGGCTCAAGCGGATCGTGCTTTATATCGAACGGAGATGCGTCGAGTGCTTGAAGCTACTCCGAATTTACATTTACGTCAAGGTGTTGTAGTTAAACTAATTGTTGAAAATAAGAGAGTTATAGGTGTTGAGATGCAGGATACAAGATGTTTTGGTGCTAAAGCTGTAATTATCGCTACTGGAACATTTTTAAACGGAAAAATACATACCGGAAGTAGAAATTACACAGCCGGGCGTGCCGGTGAACCTGCTTCAATTGAATTGGCTGAAAATATCAAGGAATTAGGTTTCCCTGTTGGACGTTTAAAAACCGGAACTCCACCCAGATTAGACGCACGTACAATTGATTGGAATTGTTTTGAAAAGCAAGGACCTGATGAAAATCCTGTTGCGTTTTCTTTTTCAACTACAGAAATAGAACAACCTCAGATTGACTGTTTTATAGGGTTTACTAATGAAAAGTTACACAAAGAAATTCGCAAAAATATTTCTTTATCCCCGCTTTATTCGGGTGCAATTAAAGGAATAGGACCGAGATACTGCCCCTCCATCGAAGATAAGGTTGTCAAATTTGCCGACAAAACCCGCCACCAATTATTTTTAGAACCCGAAGGACATAATACAAATGAAGTGTATCTCAATGGTTTTTCAACTTCCCTCCCCGCTGTTTTACAACAGGATTTGCTCAGAATGGTTAAAGGGTTTGAAAATGTGCGGATAATTCGTCCCGGTTATGCAATAGAATATGATTTTATTGATCCCCGTGAGCTTATGCCGACAATGGAAACAACTAGAGTTAAAGGACTCTTTCTTGCCGGTCAAATAAATGGAACTACGGGTTATGAAGAAGCTGCATGTCAAGGTTTAATGGCTGGTATAAATGCGATGTTTCACGTGAAACATCGTAAACCCATTATTCTAAAGCGGGACGAAGCATACATTGGGGTTTTAATTGACGATCTGATCCAAAACGGAGTTGATGAACCTTACCGTATTTTTACCTCAAGAGCAGAAGCTCGATTAACTCTTAGACATGACAATGCAGACCAAAGATTATCGCCAACAGGTAAAGCAATTGGGTTAATTGAAGACATTTTCTGGAAAAAATTCAATAAAAAAAGAGATAATATTGCAGCCTTAAGAAATACAATTGATAAATTACGTTACAAACGCTCGGACGTAGAATACTCGACGCTTTCACAGATTGTCGGTTCTGATTTGGGTGATTCAGTAACCTTATCTCAAATATACCAGCGACCGGAAATTGATGAAAAAATAATTTATGATATGTTGCCGGATAAAATTAAAGAGCAAATAAATATGTCGGAACTTAATACTGCTTTAGCAGATTCATTGTATAGTGGTTATATTAAAAAACAAAAGTTGGCAGATAACAGAGTTAATAAGCACGATAAATTAAAAGTTCCAAAATCATTTAAGTTTAATCAAATCAACGGATTGTCATATGAAATGGTAGAAAGAATTGAGCGTGCAAAACCTCAAAATTTTGGACAAATAAAGAAAATACCTGGTCTAACACCAGTTGCTTTATCAACCGTCTTAGTTGGTTTAACCGCATCAGGCGGCAATAAAATAAGATAGTTTCACGTGAAACATCACCTTATTGTTGATAAAACACACTTTAGTTTTAATTGGTCTATGATTAAGGGTAAGATAGATTTAGAGAGTTTTTTACAAGAAAGAGAAACGGAAGAGAAAATGGGAAAAATAATAGCAGTTGCAAATCAGAAGGGAGGTGTGGGAAAAACCACCACATCTGTTAATTTAGCTGCAGGATTAGCAGTTGAAGAAAAAAAAGTGCTTCTTGTGGACGCTGATCCACAAGGGAATGCTACTTCAGGCTCAGGTATAGAGCGGTCTTTATCTAGGAAAACACTGTATAATGCAATAGTTAATGACGAATCCTTAGAAAAGATAATCTTACCCACGGAATTACCGTTGTTTTGGATAATACCGGCAGATAAAAATCTGGCAGGGGCGGAAATAGAACTTGTTGATGAAGAAAGAAGGGAATATGTTCTAAAAAATATTTTAGATAAAATTAAGGATGACTATGATTATATTATAATTGACTGTCCACCTTCATTAGGGTTATTAACTATAAATAGTTTGACGGCGGCTGATTCCTTGCTTGTTCCGATACAGTGTGAATATTTTGCTTTAGAAGGAGTAACAGAATTGTTTGACACTTTAGCTCATCTAAGAAGGGTTTTAAATCCGAAGTTAGTAATTGAGGGGCTTTTACTTACGATGTATGATGAAAGAACTAATCTTTCATCAGCTGTAGCACAGGACTTGAGGGATTTCTACGGTTCACAGGTGTTAAAAACAGTTATCCCAAGAAATGTGCGGTTAGCAGAGGCTCCAAGTTACGGTAAGCCTATTATTTTGTATGATATAAGGTCGCGTGGGGCAGAAAGTTATATAAATTTAGCAAAGGAGATTTTAAATCATGAGCAGAAAAGCGTTAGGCAGAGGGCTTAGTGCTTTAATAGGAGAAGAAACCGGCACTAATAAAGGTAATGATGGATTTTTTGAATTGGATATAGATTTGATTAGGTCGAATCCAAATCAGCCAAGAAAAAATTTTCCGGAAACTGAATTAGACGAACTTACTCAATCTATTAAGGCAAACGGTATCGTTCAACCGATTCTAGTCCGTCCGAAGGGTAAAATTTACCAGATTGTAGCAGGAGAGAGGCGTTGGCGTGCGGCACAAAAGGCTGAACTAGATAAAATTCCTGTCGTGGTAAAAGAAATTGCCGATGACAAATTATTGGAGATTGCACTAATTGAGAATATCCAAAGACAAGAATTAAATCCGATTGAGGAAGCAAAAGCATATCAAAAATTAATTGATGAAGTCGGTTTAACACAGGAAATGGTTGCAAACCGGGTTGGGAAAAACCGGACTTTTGTAACTAACTATCTGCGTTTATTGAAGTTACCTGATGAAATATTAAGTTTTGTAGCAGAAAGTAAATTATCTGTCGGACACGCGAGGGCATTAATAATGCTTGAAACGGAAGAATCTCAGATAGAATTGGCAACAAATATTATCGGAATGTCTTTATCCGTCAGAGATACAGAAAAAGCAGTTAGAAGACTTTCACAGGGAACAAATAATACAGTTACAAAACAGAAGATAAAAGTAAAAAAAGATGCAAATATTAGAAATGCAGAGAAAAAACTACGCCGACATTTTGGAACACAGGTAAAAATAACTCCTGATTCTGATGGTTTGAGTGGAAAAATAGAGTTTGAATACTTTGGAAATACAGATTTGGATAGAATTTATAAATTATTGATAGAACAGTAGTTATACAAGGATAATATGCAAAAAAGATTAACGGAAATGGTTTCTTGTGCGGGTTGAGCGGCAAAACTTGCTCCAAGCGACCTTGCTCAAGTTTTGAGCAAACTTCCGGCACAAAATAATAAAAATATAATTGTCGGTTTTGAAAATTCCGATGATGCGGGAGTATTCCGTCTAAATAGTGAAATATCATTAGTTCAAACCGTTGATTTTTTTACTCCGATTGCAGATGACCCGGAAATTTATGGTAAAATTGCAGCGATTAATTCACTTAATGATATATATGCAATGGGTGGTGAGCCTTTAACGGCACTTTCAATTGTTTGTTATCCGCAAAATGGAGATTGGGATATTTTGGGCAGAATTTTGCTTGGCGGACAAAAGGCATTGAATGAAGAAGATGTGGTTATTCTAGGTGGACATTCAGTTGATGACAAAGAGATAAAATTCGGTTATTCAATTACCGGAACTGTTGCAACTAAAAGGGTTGTTACCAATGCGGGAGCAAGAGAAGGAGATTTATTAGTTTTAACAAAACCAATTGGGACGGGAATTATCAGCACGGGGATAAAGTTTCAAAAGGCAAACAAAAAATCAATAGATGCAGCATTAAAAAATATGACAGAATCCGCCCGTTCGGCATCAAAGGTAATGCAGGAAATAGGTGCAAATGCCTGCACGGATATTACGGGGTTCGGACTTTTAGGACACAGTTTTGAATTGGCAAAGGCAAGCAATGTAACATTGGAAATTGATTCCGAAAAAGTTCCGCTTCTGCCGGGTGTTTTGGAATTAGTTGAGCAAAAAATGCTGACACGAGGCGATAGAAATAATCGAATATATGTCGGTAAAACATTAAAATTTGACAAAAATATAACGAGTCAAATGCAAAGTGTTTTATATGACCCCCAGACAGCGGGCGGGTTATTAATAAGTCTTGAAAAAGAAAATGCAGTAGAATTTATAAAAAAAATACAGAATGCAAAGATCATCGGAAAGGTTAAGAATTACGAAAAGCATTTGATCGAAGTGGTTTAATTAAATTCTTTATTTGTAATAGTTTATAGTAATTATAAAAGCAGCAACAAGAAAAAGTTAAAGATTTAAAAATTTCAAGGAAATTAAAAATTCAAATGCGGCGAAAATATTCATATATTTTGAAGCATTATGAAATAAATATCTGAAATGTAAATTTTTTTGGATAATAATCTTGATTTATAGGTTAAAATTAAAAGAGAAATTTTTTGATGAGGGGATAGTAATAAAATTTGTATTTATTTATACTTGAAACAATCGGAACACAGGAATTAATTTTAGTGGGCATAATCGCACTAATTGTTTTCGGACCGCGAAAATTACCCTTAATGGCTAAAAAAGCAGGAGAATTTTTGCGGGAGCTTAAAAGCGTTTCAAACGATTTTAAGTCAACTTGGGAAAAAGAAGTAAATTTTGAAGAAACTGTTTCACGAGAACCGATTGAAAATGATTCACAAAACTACATCGGTGATGGGGAAAGTTTCGGCAGGGAAATATCAAAGGTTAATAAAAATGGGACGAAAGAAGAAAATCAAATGCTGCCTAAAATTAAAGAGATCAGCAGCGAAGATTTTGAAAAGCTGATAAAAAGTCAGAAAGAAATAAATCCCGAGCCGATTGATAAAACGGACAAAGTAATTTCAGAAAAAAGCGAATGGTTTTAGTTTTTTAAAAGAAAGCATCAACACATTAAAATGGAATTAGAAGAATCAGACAGAGAGAGAGAATTGGGCGGACAAATGTCGTTTTTGGAACATTTGGACGAATTTAGAAAGCGTTTGGTTTATTCGGTTGTGGTGGTTGGAATAGCATTTATGTTTTGCTGGTTTGCTTCCGGCGTTATTTTTAACTTTCTTGCAATTCCTGTAACTAAAGCACTTGCGGAGGCACAAAGAAGACAGATAACGGTTGAAAGTAAAACCGGAAACGAGAAAGTTATTCCGCTCACTCAATTAAAAGAAGGTGACAGAGGAAAATATATTTTTGACAGAGCAACAAACATAGGTGTAACGGTGGTTGGTTCGGGAGCATCTGTGGAATCGGTAGTAGAAAAAGATTCAAAAGGGAACTTAGGCTTATTTACCGTTGAACCGATGTTTACGAGTAATGCAATTATTCCAAAAGGTATAAGGCTTCCGGTGGATTTTGAAATTAAGGATTTATCAACAAAAAGTGAAAATGAAAGACTGATCGTAACTACTGCACCGGAATCTTTTACGCTTTATGTTACGGTTTCTATGTATGCGGCAATCGCACTTTCAATACCCTTTTTATTACTGCAAGTTTGGGGTTTTATCTCGCCGGCACTATATAAAAATGAAAGAAAATTCGTAACTCCTTTTGTTTTATTATCCACGATTTCATTTGTTTTAGGAGCGGCTTTTGCATATTATATTTTATTTCCGCCGGCGATCAGATATTTGCTGTGGCTCGGATCCGATTTTCAGTTATTATTGCGGGCGACTGATTATTTCGACTTTATAACATTAATTATGTTGGCAATGGGCATAATTTTTCAGATGCCGGCGGTAACTTATGTTTTATCGAGAATCGGCATATTGACAGCGGAATTTCTGATAAAAAGCTGGAAGATCGCACTCGTTATAATACTTATTGTAGCGGCATTTGTTTCACCGACGGGCGATATTCCGAATATGATGCTTTTTGCAACGCCGATGATGGTTTTATATATTGTTTCGATTTTTGTTGCTTGGGTTTTCGGAAGGAAAAGGAAAGCGGAAGATTCGGAGATTCTTTAGCTTGTAAAAACTGGGGATAAAAATAATAAAATATCGGAAATTTAAAGGAAAAGAAATTTTATTATAAAGCAACCAAATAGTTCGTTTAAGGCATCTTGTAGAAATAATAGATTGTCTTTTAAAATCATAAAAAACAAATCCGATAATTAAAATCAAAAAAAGTGTTTTTGTATTAAGACAGAGAGGAGTTTTAATCGTTATGCGTAAAAATTTATTTCGTTATTTAGTAGTTTCCGTTTCAATATTGACGTTGTTGGGAACTTCCGTTTTTGCTCAAGTGGTTGATGATCCGTCAACAAAAGTCAGAAAGGTTGGAAAGGAAGCAGATAAAATCTACGAAAACTGGCTGGAAAAAGATGTGGATTATATCATTACAAAAGAAGAAAAAAGAGCATTTAAACAATTAAAAACGAATGAAGAAAAAGAAAACTTCATCGAAAACTTCTGGCGAAGACGCGATCCGAACCCGGATACGGAAGAAAATGAATACAGAGAGGAATTTTATGAGCGTATTGCTTATGCAAATGAACATTTCGCGTCGGGCATTCCGGGTTGGAAGACGGATCGCGGAAGAATTTACATCACTTGGGGGAAACCCGACGGTGTAGAATCTCATCCGTCGGGAGGTTCTTATAACAGACCGTCTTATGAAGGCGGCGGTTCGACTACGACTTATCCGTTTGAAGTTTGGTTTTACAGATACCTTGAAGGAGTCGGCAGCGGTGTTGAGATCGAGTTTGTTGACCCGACGGGAACGGGCGAATACCGTATTGCAAGAAATGCAAATGAAAAGGATGCCCTTCAATTTGTTCCGGGAGCAGGTTTAACGACATCGGAGCAACTCGGTTTATCGAGTAAAGGTGATCGTATTTCAGGAATTAATAACGGTAGAAACTATATGCGTGAGCAGGATTCACCATTTAGAAAACTGGAACTTATTAGCAATTTAAGTCGTCCGCCGCAGGTTAGATTTTCTGATCTACAAGGTGCTTTATCGGATTCTCCGGTAATTGACAACAATCCGCTCGATTTTGATCTGCGTGTAGATTTCTTCCGCCAATCGGAAGATCGGGTTGTTACGACATTTACGCTTCAAACTGAAAATAAAGAATTGGTTTTTCAGGATTCGGGCGGAGTTCCGACTGCAAAAATGAATATTTTCGGAAGAATCACAGCGGTAACGGACAGGCGGGCGGGAATTTTTGAAGATTCGGTTATCGCAAATTCAACCGCCGCGGATCTGGCGGAAACCAAAAGACGTAAATCCGTTTATCAAAAAGCAATCGCACTAGCTCCGGGAACTTATAGAGTTGATGTTATTGTTCGGGATGTTGTTTCGGGAAATAAGGGTATTCAAAAACTCGGGTTTACCGTTCCCAAATATGACGATAAAACGCTTGCTACATCAACATTGATCCTTGCTTCAAAACTCCGTGAAACGACTGCCGGAGATATAGGCGGACAGTTCATTATCGGAAACGCAAAAGTGATTCCAAATCTTTCGGGTGTTTATCAAAGAGGCGAAGAAGTCGGAATTTATTTGCAGGTCTATAATGCGGGAATTGACCAAACGACGCTTCGTCCGGCGGTTGATGTCGAATATGTCGTAATGAAAAACGGCAAAGAACTTCTGACACAGAAAGAGGATTGGAGCGGTTTGAGTGATGCCGGACAGCGTTTGACTTTGGCAAGACTGCTTTCAACAGCGGGATTGGAACTTGGTGAATACGAAGTAAAAATCAGGGTTCAGGACAATGTTGGAAGCGAAAAACGCTTGCTTACGCCGACTGCTAAATTCACGATCGTAGAATAAAAAGAAGTTTAAAACTTTGACAGCTAAAGCCGATGTTTCTGATCAGAAACATCGGCTTTATTAATGATTTTATACGAAAAAAGGGAAGGCGTTTATTGAATAAAGAAAGCACCGGACAAAGTTTATAAAATTTATTAGAAAAGCGTGAACATTCATATTTACAAAAAACTATAAAAATCTTTATTCAAATGAATTATCTCATCTGTTACAATTTTGTCAGAGGAAAATTCAATATTAAGGATTCGTGAAAAAATGTTGAATCTTCTTTGCGTGCTTTGCGGGTTTACGGGAGTCTTAACTTTTTTAAGATTTTATTTCCCGCAAAAACTGCAACAAAGCACACAGAGGAATATCGTAAGTTTTCAAATCAAATTAAATCTGATTTTGCTTGGATGCTTAAGTCAGAAAGGAAATGGTTATGCGGAATTTGTTTATAATATTAATTTCATTAGTTTTATTCTCCGGCTGTATTTCTTCGCCCGAACCGACGGGATTATCGGAAAATGAAATTGTCAAAGTCAAAAATATCGAGAGGAATGAAAGTCAACCTTCAAAGGAATCAAAAAAAACAGATGAAACAAAATTCAAGGTTGAAACTGTCGCAAGCGGTTTAGAAGTGCCTTGGGGATTTGCGTTTTTGCCCGAAGGAAAAGAATTAAATATACTTTTTACGGAGCGTCCGGGAAGAGTTCGCTTGATCGAAAGCGGCAAATTAAAGGATGAGATCATCTATAAAGTTCCCGATGTAGAACCTTCCGGCGAAAGCGGTTTGATGGATATTTCGCTTCATCCCGATTTCAAAACCAATAAATTCGTATATCTTGCCTATGCTTATCGAAAAGACGGGAAGTTCGTAAAAGTAGTCAGATATAAGTTCGATGGCAAAACGCTCAAAGAAGACAAAATCATCATTGATAAAATTCCCGCTGCACCGAATCACGCCGGAACTCGTGCAAGGTTTGGTCCCGACGGCAAACTTTATGTTACAACGGGCGATTCGACCAATTGGGAGTTGGCACAGAAAACCAATTCACTTGCCGGAAAAACTTTGCGGCTTAACGATGACGGAAGCGTTCCGAAAGATAATCCTTTTGTTGAAGATGCAAATTATCGTCCTGAAATCTGGACAATCGGACATCGCAATGCACAAGGTTTGGCGTGGCAGCCGAAAACGGGTTTGATGTTTCAAACTTCGCACGGACCTTCCGGCTTTGAAGGAAAAGGCGGCGGTGCGGATGAAGTTAATATTGTCGAAAAAGGCAAAAATTACGGCTGGGCGGAAATCTGGGGCAACAAAACAAAAGAGGGAATGGAATCGCCTCTGCTGGAATACACACCCGCCTGTGCCCCGGCGAGTGCGGCATTTTATACGGGGAGTAAATTTCCCGAATTTAAAGGCGATCTGTTTTTCGGCTGTTTACGCGGCGTGCGTCTGATTCGTGTAAAACTGGACGGGCGAAAGGTTCTCGGACAGGAAAATTTATTGGAAGGAAACTTCGGCAGAATCCGCGAGGTTGCCGACGGACCCGACGGATTTATATATTTTTCAACCTCAAACCGCGACGGACGCGGAAATCCCGTCAAAGAAGATGACAGAATTTTAAGGCTTGTGCCGTCCAAATAATTATTGATCGCCTTTATAATAAACCTTCTCCAAGAATAAACCCGAAGGCGGAGCGGTAAATTTTGCCGGTGCATTCGTCGGATATTTGAGCATTCTTTGAAACGCCGTATCTGATAAGTTCCCGCGTCCGATCTCCGCCAGCATTCCGACGATTCGCCTGACCATTTTCCATAAAAAATGGCTTGCCTTGATGCGAAAACAAACGAGATTTCCTTCAACAAAAATCTCGGCGTGTTCGACATTTACAATTGTCGAGCGGTCTTTTGTTTCATCATCCTGACAAAAAGATTCAAAATCGTGTCTGCCGATAAGCATTTCCGCCGCCGACTGCATTCTGCTTGCGTTTAAATCATCTTTTATCCACCAAACAAGATTTTTTGCAAATGCCGTCCGCTCGGTTGAGATTTGATACAAATACTGTCTTGCAACCGCATCGTGGCGGGCGTGAAAATCTTCGGAAGTATTGTAAACTTTTAAGATATTTATATCGTGCGGAAGCAGATCGTTAAAGCCGTGCTGAATCTGTTTCGGGCGAACATCTTCTTTTAATTCGGCAACTTTTAAATGTGCAAATTGCTGAATCGCGTGAACTCCGGCATCGGTTCTACCCGCCCCGCCGATTTCTACCTTTTCCGCAAAAAGCTGGCGTGCCGCATTTACAAGTTCGCCCTGCACAGTCCTCGCATTATGCTGAATCTGCCAACCGCGATAGCGTGTTCCTTCGTATTCAATTTCAAGTTTCCAAGTATTCATACATTTTTAATATGGCGGATCAGAGGGTCCTTCATAACCGCACGCTCCGAGTCTCGGAGAATTTACAAGTTCTATCGGCTCTCCGTAATCATCGCAAGGATGTTCTTCCGTGTGTTCATCGCAATACATCCAACCTTTTTTCTGTTCATAAAGACATTCGATGCAAAGATGTGTTGCTTCTTTCTCGCATTCAAGACATTTTTCTTCGGGCATTTCGTTTCTTCCCATCAGAAACATCGGATTATTTGAAAGCGGTTTTCCTTCACGCATCGAAACCAATTCGACAATAGTTTCACTCGTCGTGCCGAAATCATAAGAGTGATAAATTTCTTTTTCTGTGCTGAAAACATTTCCGACTTCAGTGTTCATTGAAATCTTGCCGCCAAAGAAATCTCCACGAGAAAATCGGCTCAAATGTCCGCAGCATTCTAACCAAATTGCTCTTAAATATTTATCCAAATCTTTTAATTGTGCAGAACCTTTGACTTCCAAATCAAGCCAAAAATCCAAAGTATATGGGTGTTTTGCCCGCAAATGAAATAATTTTTGAGAGCTTCGTGTGCTTTTTTCAGCTTTCTCAATTGCCTCATTTCTTTTCACACATTTACCCAAATTTAGATGATTGAACAATTTTCTCCTGGTCATTATTTCATCACAAAAAAAGCATTTTCCTTTTGGTTGTTCTCTTTTAGCCATTTACTTTCCTCCAATTTTTATCTTCTCACGATTCTGATTTATCGCCACAAAAATAATTTCCGCTTCCGTAACTCTCACAATTTGACCGCGTGAACCGAATCTTTCCGCTTCGACGACGACACGAATCGTTATCGAAGTATTTCCAACCTTCGTAGTTTCCGCATAAAAGCTGACCAGATCACCGACAAAAACGGGTTCGTGAAATATAACTTCTTTTATTGCAACAGTTACAAATCTATCGTGTCCCGTATGTCTTACGGCTTCGACTCCGCCCGCAACGTCTATGTAACTTAAAATCACGCCGCCGAAAATTGTCCCGTGATGATTCGTATCCCGCGGCATCATCGTCAAACGAATGGCGGCATTCCGCATACGTTCCTGTTCTTTTTCAGTTTTGATTTTTTCCATAAGATTTTTTTTAGCCACAGAGAACACGGAGTTTTTTGAGAATTGTTTTTTGCTAAATTTAACTTTTTATCTGTAAATTCAAACATTCTTTACTAAAAAATTTTAAAAAACTCTCTTTCTTTCTCGGTGTCCTCTGTGGCTAAATTAATTTTCGCTTTCTGCAATCTTTTCCAAAGTCCAATCGTGAATCACGTTTCGCAGCTGAGTTAAATGTTCATCAAAAAAGTGTCCGCAATTTTGGAAAATTTTAACACTTGTGTCGGTTACGGCGGAAACTTTTGCAACAAGTTCGTTCAAGGTTTCAACCGAACCGAATTCGTCATTATCGCCGTGAACAAAAAGAATCGGCTTGCTTAAATTTTCCAAAAACCCGTAATCCCTATATTTATCAACGGGCGTTCCGATGCTTATCAAACGCACGATTCTGCCGTCGTTCATCCCGATTTCCATTCCGACTCTTGAGCCGAATGAAAAACCCGCCAAAGTTATCGGCTGATTCGGGTAATTTTCGGTTAAAAAGCTAAGTGCATCTAAAACATCCTGCGTTTCACCTTTGCCGTCGTCGTGTTCGCCCGTCGAATTTCCGACTCCGCGAAAGTTAAAGCGTAGCGTCAACAAACCCGCATCAATCAAACCCGCCGCCGCCCGATAGACGACCTTGTTGTGCATCGTCCCGCCGCCGAGAGGATGCGGGTGACAGACGAGTGCTACGCCCTTCACTTCGCCCTTCGGTTCTTTAAGAATCGCTTCAAGTTTCCCGTGTGAAGCATTAATAAATAAATTTCCTTTTGGATACATAGCTGAAACTTTTGATTTTAGGTTTTGAATTGGTGATAATCAAATGCGTTTATTTTTATTTCGTGGTATTTTGATAAAGAAAATTTCTTTTCAACTACACACTTTTTTAGGCTTATGTTTTAACCGCAATCAAACACGGACTTTCATTAACATTCACTATTTGTTATACATTTTTTATTACATTCTCCGTGTTTAAAATAACTGGAAATTATGCAAAGTATTTTTGATTATGATGAAAATACGGAACAGGAATCGGAAGAAATAATTGAAGTTTCCGATAAAATAAATGAATTTTCCGAGCCTTCCGTGATTCCCGAAACGATCGAGCCTTTGGATGTTTCCAAAGAAATCAAGCAGACGAAAAAAGAAAATTTTTCGTGGAAGCGTTGGCTGGAAACCGAAGATGCCGTGCGGATGGTTTATCTGGTTTTCGGATTCTTTGCGATCGTGCTTTTGATGGTTTTACTGCAGTTTTCGACGCGGGCGATCTGCTGCGGAGATTGGGACGGATATTATCACATCCGTTGGAGTGCTTTGTTGTGGGAAAATTTTTCGCAGTTCAAATGGCTTCCTGAATTTAAATGGCTTCCGCTGACGGTTTTAAATCCGAAGGATTACGCCGATCATCATTTTCTGTTTCACATTTTGCAGATTCCTTTTTTGTGGTTTTTTGAACCCGTAATGGCGGCGAAACTTGCGGCGGTTACATTCGGAAGTCTGGCAATTTTCAGCGTTTACTGGCTGTTGTATCATTACAAAGTTGATTATTTATTGTTATGGCTGGCGGCACTTCTGACTTGCTCGAATCCGTTTTTTTATCGAATGAATATGGCGAAAGCTCCGCCTTTAACGATTATTTATTCGATAATCGGAATTTATCTTTTATTTGAACGCAAATACGTTTGGCTGCTGCCGTTGATGTTTATATTTGTCTGGACTTACAGTTTGTTTCCGCTTTTGTTTTTGGCGGCTGTAATTTGGGTTGCAATAATCGGCTGGAACGAGCGGAAATTTGAATGGCAGCCGCTTGCTTATGCGGGCGGCGGGATGATCTTGGGAAATGTCATCAATCCGTATTTTCCGAATAATTTACTGCTTTTCTTTGAGCATTTCTGGACAAAATTCCGAAGTTCCTACGCCGTTTCGGTCGGCGGCGAATGGTATCCGTATGACGGCTGGCAACTTCTGACACATCTGACCATCGCTCTGATCGCAATGCTGATCGGTTATATTTTATTCAAACCGCGAAACGGAAAACTGCCCGAAAAATCCACGTTTTTTCTCGTGTTTACAACTCTGCTTCTTATATGGATGTTCAAATCGAAAAGGCTCGCCGAATATTTTCCGCCGTTTGCAATTTTATTCGGAGCGTTTAGCTGGAAGGCGTTTTTTGTTTCCGACGTTCCGCAATTGCCGGAAGAATTTATCCGCGACATCGAACCACTGCTCGATTCCGACAAAAAAACCGAAAAACAGGAAGCCGCAGAGATTTTCAAAAAAGCCGTTCCGTGGGCAATCGGCTTGATACTTTTAGGTTTAATGTTCTTTAATTTCGGCGGTACGAAACTTCTCGGTTTGAAACAGGAAGATTTGCTTTCGAGCATTCAGAAGAACGAAGCAAACGACAAATATGAAGAAGCGATGGATTGGGCAAAGAAAAATATTCCCGCCGGCGAAAGGATTTTTAACTGCAACTGGGACGATTTTCCGAAACTGTTTTTCTTTAATACAAAAAATACTTATGTTTACGGTTTAGACCCGAACTATCTTTTTTCGGAAAACGAAGAACTTTCAAAGCTAATAAAAGAAATAACTTCGGGCAAAATAGATGATCCCGCACCGCTTATCCGCGAAAAATTCGGTTCGCGTTGGATTTTTTCCGATGCGAAGGAAAACGAGGATTTTATTGCTAAAATTCTGGAAAGCGGCTGGGCGGACACGGTTTATGAAGACGGCGAAGCGTATATTTTAAGAATCCGCGACAAAAAAGGCAAACCGCCGCAGGAAACAGTCGCACCACCGTCGCCCGTCGAAGAAAAAATCCTCGAAGAAGAGGAGAAAAATGATAAAAATGCCGTTAATCAAAATGCTAATATAAATCAAGATCAACTTGAAGAAGGGGAAATTCCAGATGAAGACGAAGAAGATTTACCGCCGGAAAACTAAGAAGATTTTTAGCCGCGATTGCTCAAAAATAGTTGTTTTATTTCTTTTCTGTGTTTTGCTTTCGTCCTGCACATACAGAAGTTTTGATGCACCGAAAAATGATGTAAACGTCGGTTCTGCAAAGAAAATGTCCGATTTCGACAGGGAATTAAAGGCGATGCGGACGGCTGAATTCGATTATATTTTTGCACTCAGAAGAAAGGACGGAAAGCCTTTTGACAGTAAAGATAAGGCATTTGTCAGAAATAATAAACATTATGCGGCTAATCGTTTTATATTTGTTGACGATCAGAAGGTTCTTTTTGTCGGTTCAAATTTTGAATTTCCCGAAGAAAGCCTGAATGCTCTGCGGGAACGCTTTGAAATAGAAGATTACTCAAAGCCGCCGGAAGTATTGGAAAAACAGAAGCAGGAAAATCTAAACGCAAACATAAAAGTTGACCGGAATAAATAAATTTCCTGTATAATCTCTGCTAGATTAACCCGAACGATTTAAGGAGATTGAGTTTGGCAGCTAAAAAAAATCGAGATAAACAAGATTTACGTCAAATGCGAAAAACCGCTCGCCGCATTTTTCTTGATCCGTCAACGCCTCCGGCAAGTTCGATTATCCGTGTAATTTCTATTTCGCTGGTTGTTCTGCTGTTGGCAACCGTCATTATAGGAATTTTATATCAACTCAGTTTTCTACTGTTTCTGATAGTCTTATCAATCTTCTTTGCATATTTGATTGATCCCTTGGTGGGAGTCATACGCCGTCCGTTTAAGGACAGAAACAAAGAAAATCTGATGCCGCGTCCGGTGGCAATCGTCATATCTTACTTGCTGGTTTTTACATTATTCGGTGCGGCAATCGCCTATTTAACTCCGTTAATTTCAACCCAGATCAATGAATTCGTTACAAATCTGCCAAACTACACGGTCGCAATTCAGGAAAGAATAAGTGATATAAATAATCGTTTCGATCAACTGATGATTTCCAAAGCGATGCAGGAGCAAATAAATACAAGAATCGCTGAAACGGTTCAATACTTGGGCGGGGTTTTTGTAACAGGATTTCTGGGCGGTTTCGCATTGTATGTAATTACTTATCTGCCGTGGCTGCTGATCGTTCCGATTTTGAGTTTTTTCTTTCTCAAAGACGTTTATCTTTACCGAAGACTTTTTCTGAATTTTTTTCCATCGGGAAGCTGGCGGGCAAAGGCGGAATCTTTAATTACGGATGTCAATAACACTCTGGCAGCTTACGCCCGGGCTCAAATTATTTCCTGTCTTTTGATCGGCACTGTCTGCACGATTGCATTTTCTTTGATCGGACTCGACTATGCACTTTTACTTGGAATTCTGGCAGGTATTTTTGAATTGATTCCGCTGCTCGGACCTTTGACGATAAGTTTGATTGCCGTGCTGGTCGGTTTATTTTCGGACAATCCGTGGCACGCTCTGTGGACGGCGATCTTTATGGTCATTCTGCGGCTCACACACGATTACGTAACGTATCCGCGGATCGTTCGGGACGGCATTCATCTGCATCCTTTTGCAATCATTTTGTCGGTTCTGGCAGGCGAACAGATCGCCGGAATTCCCGGTGTGTTTTTATCAATTCCGGTCGTGGCGATTTTAACCGTCCTTCACAAACACGCACTTAGACACAACAGCGGTAACGGGTTTATTGCAGAGTTCTTCAACAGATTTGAAAAGAATGAAACAAAGGTCGAAGTAATCAAAGAAGCAGAAAATCAATCGCCGGAAGCGGAAATCTAACTTGCCGCCGCTGATTTTTTTTCCTTTAACAGTTCGATAAAACGCTTGAAATGATATTCGGCATCGTGAGGTCCGGGGGCGGCTTCCGGGTGATACTGGACGCTGAAGATCGGTAAGTTTTTGTGTTCGATTCCGGCAACAGTTTGGTCATTTAAGTTAATATGCGTGATCTCGACATTTTCCGGCAAAGATTCCGCATCAACCGCAAAACCGTGATTGTGCGAGGCGATCTCGACTGTTCCCGATCTTAAATCCTTGATCGGTTGATTTCCGCCGCGATGTCCGAATTTCATCTTAAAGGTCTTTCCGCCGAATGTCTGACTTAAAATCTGATGTCCCAGACAAATTCCGAACATCGGCACATTTTCTTTGGTAAGTTTTTTTATTTCTTCGACCACATTTTTCATCGCCGCCGGATCGCCCGGACCGTTTGAGAGAAAAATTCCGTCCGCCTTTAATTTCAAAACTTCTTCGGCGGAAGTATTTGACGGCACGACGGTTATGCGACAACCTTGATTGGCAAAATTCCGCAGGGAATTTGTTTTCACGCCGAAGTCGTAACAAACGATGTGGAATTTCTCAACGCCTTCGGCTTCGATCTCGATAAATTTATCGGTTGTAACCTTACTTGCAAGTTCGCGGTCTTTCATTTCCGGCGATTGACGAACCTTTTCCAAAAGTCTTTTTTCGTCCGTATCACCGCTTGAAATCACCGCCCGCATCGCTCCCTTGTCGCGTATGTGCCGAACTAAAGCACGGGTATCAATCCGTTCGATACCGACAATTTTATGACGCTTCAAATATGAATCGAGGCTTTCGGTCGAACGCCAGTTGGAAACTACCGGACTCGATTCGCGGATGACAAAACCCTCAACCCAAGGGCGGTTCGATTCCACATCTTCTTCATTTACGCCGTAATTTCCGATCAGCGGATAGGTCATACAAACGATTTGTCCGGCATAACTCGGATCGGTCAGAATCTCCTGATAACCCGTCATCGAAGTATTAAAAACCATCTCGCCAAAAGTTTCGCCTTCCGCACCGAAAGATTGCCCGCGAAATATGCGTCCGTCTTCAAGAACTAAAATTGCTTTTTTAGATAAATTCATTTTAATTAAGTGAGAAGTAATACGTAGTAGCAGTAGGCAGGTGCAGTAAGCAGTAAAGAAAAGTCTGTATTATCAGCAGTTTAGTTATTTATTAACACACCTATTTACCGAAAATTAAGAAGTGAGATGTGAGAAATAGAAATTTTTACTTCTCACTTTTCACCTTTCACTTCTCACCTCTTCTCACTTCTCACCTCTTATTTGATTTCCGCTTTAAAATCGTTTTCTTCCGGCGGTTCTGCATTCTCTAAATTCGTATCGCCTTTTTCTATAAAACCCGCTTTTGAAGGTCGCCAGTAGCGGAAAAACGCTTTGCCGTAAATATATTTTTCGGGAACTAAACCCCAAACCCTTGAGTCTGATGAATTATCACGGTTATCGCCCATTACAAAATAATAATGCTCACTAACTCTCGTTTGCTCAAAATCGGGCAGAGACTGATTATATTCCAGATCAATATACGGCTCGTTAAGTTGATTGCCATTGATAAACACGATTCCATTGCGGACTTCAACATCTTCGCCTGGCAAGCCGATGATTCTTTTAACAAAACTCTTATTCGGATCATTCGGATACCAGAAAACCACTATATCGCCGCGTTCGATATGTCCCCAGCTGAATTTTTGGATGTTGTAATAAACCAACTTATTGACCAGCAGACGCTCGCCATTGTGCAGTTCAGGCACCATCGAAGTTCCTTCGACAACGACGGGTTGGGCAACAAAAACCATAAATAAAACAAAAACGGAAATTATTAATGTAATGTCCCGCAAAAGTTTCAGACTTTCAACCCAAAGCCCCTGTTTCGAGGCACTTTTAAATTTATGAACTTCGATGTCGCGGTCATCATTAACCGAAACCGAACCGAAATCGAACTGGTCTTTTTGTTTAAAATTGAACATAATCAATAACTTAGATGTGCTGTCTGAAGTCGGAAGTTGGCAAGTTTCTCCCAAGTTAAAATTAACTTCTATACAGTCGCTTTGTCAAAAAAGATTATAAGTTAAGTTTTGCATTTTCAAAAAAACTAGACAAAATTGAGGAACTTACAGTAAAAGTTGGCAGTTTACAATTTATTTCAATAAATTTGCTATAACGGCTGTTTAGCCTTCACAAGAGCAAGTAATCTTTCTGTTGTTTTTCCACGCTCTTCCACGGAGCAGAAAGCAATAGACTGACAGTTTTCCAAAGAAAAAGCCGGAACGAAACTAAACAGGTATTATCAAGAAGTAAATACTGACAATGATAAATTTAATATCTAACATCTTTCTTTTCCTCTTTGCGTTTTAACCATCCTTTGCGGTAAAAATAATGTCTATGGATATAAACAGATTTCGAGTTCCCGAAGGTGAAAAACTGAACCTCCAAGATCATCCGACTGATTTTACAGGTGATTATACAGATAAAGACGATGCGGTTAAAGATTTAAAGAGCAATATCAAACGCTTGAAAAATCTGCAAAATGTTCTTTATGCGGACGACAAACACGCACTTTTAATTATCTTTCAAGCAATGGACGCGGCGGGCAAAGACGGTGCGATCAAGCACGTAATGTCGGGCGTAAATCCGCAAGGCACGCAGGTTTTCTCATTCAAAAAACCTTCGACGGAAGAACTCGATCACGGATATTTATGGCGTTGTATGAAAGCCACGCCGGAACGCGGGAGAATCGGGATTTTTAACCGTTCATATTACGAAGATGTTCTCGTCGTCCGCGTTCACCCGAATATTTTGCAGTTTTCGCAATTGCCGGACGACGTAAAAAACGATCCGAACATCTGGCAAAAACGCTTTGAACATATCCGCAATTTTGAAAAATACCTGGACGAAAACGGCATCGCGGTCTTAAAATTTTTCTTAAATGTATCCAAAGAAGAACAAAAAAACCGCTTCCTCGCCCGCATAGACACGCCCGAAAAAAACTGGAAATTCTCCACCGCCGATATGAACGAACGCGGCTACTGGGACGATTATCAAAACGCCTACAAAGAAGCCATTCAAGCAACTTCCACCGAAAGATCGCCGTGGTATATTCTGCCCGCCGATCATAAATGGTTCACCAGATTAGCAGTTTCGGAAATAATTGCGGAAAGATTGGAATCTATGAATTTAAAATATCCGCAGGTCAGTCAAGAACATATTGAGAGATTGCAGGAAGCTAAGAAGATTTTGGAAGGTGAGAAGTAGATTCATTTTCTATTCTTAGCTTTCTCAATATCAGCTTTAGACATTTTGCAAAAATCAATTGCAGAATTGGAACAAGTTATGCATATTTTCAGATTGTCAATTGCACAGTTTCAAGTAACCGCCCCATCCTTTTGCTTTGTATTTGTGCCACAAATCGTAATCGTGTTTCGGCGTAATTCCCAAAAACAAAGCGGCTTGTTTTAATTGTGAGAACTGTCCGCTTTTCAAAAGCCTCAAAAGTTGCACCCGAAGCAACAACTTGGCATTTGATTGTCGTTTCTCTAAAACTCGCAGTTCAGATTCTGTTTGTTCTATCTCTGTCTAGTAATCAACAACTTTCATCTTAAAAGATCAATATACTTTCCTCTTATTGCTTTGGTATTGTTGCTAATTTGAGCGAAAAAATGCTAACTTTCTCTTATCAAATTTAACAAACACCACAAAATTATGCCTAAAATTATTACCGCATTTTTGATGCTCCTGTTTGTATCGTTTTCTGTCTTTGCACAGGAAAATAATACAAAACAAACAAAATCCATTTCCGAATTTACGAAAGACTTGCGAAAAATTGACGGATATTTACCGCTTTTTTATGACGATGAAAAGGGAAAAATGTATTTTGAAATTTCGCGGCTTAATCAGGAATTTTTGTATCAGGTTTCGCTTCCGACGGGCGTTGGTTCAAATCCCATCGGACTTGATCGCGGGCAATTGGGCGATACGAAGGTTGTCTATTTCGAGCGTGTCGGGAATAAGGTTTTGCTGGTTCAGCCGAATTACGGGTTTCGGGCTTTGAGCAATAATGCGGCGGAAAAACGGGCGGTTGAGGAATCTTTTGCAAAATCCGTGATTTGGGGATTTAAGGTTGCGGCGAAGGATTCGGATAAAGTTTTGGTTGATGCAACCGATTTTTTGATACGCGATGCTCACGGCGTGGGCGTGCGTTTGCAGCAAACACGGCAGGGAAGTTATTCGATGGACGAAAGCCGGAGTGCATTTTATTTGCCGAATACTAAAGGGTTTCCGAAAAATACGGAAGTCGAAGCGACGATAACTTTGACGACACGCGGCGAAACGGGGAGATTGGTCAATCAAACAAGTCCAAGCGGCGATTCGGTAACGACGCGGCAAAGACATTCGTTTGTCGAACTTCCCGACAAAAATTACAAGCCGCGTGAATTCGATCCGCGAATCGGGGCGTTTGCGATTCAGTTTTATGATTATGCAACGGACATCGGCGAAAATCTCGAAAAACGCTGGATCGTCCGCCATCGTTTAAATAAAAAAAATCCGAATGCGGCAATGTCGGAAGCGGTTGAGCCGATTGTTTATTATGTTGATAACGGCACGCCGAAAAAGATTCAGGACGCTTTAATAGACGGGGCAAAATGGTGGAACGCTGCGTTTGAAGCGGCGGGTTATAAAAATGCGTTTCAAGTCCGAATTTTGCCCGCCGATGCCGATCCGCTCGATGTTCGCTACAACGTCGTCAATTGGGTGCATCGCTCGACACGCGGCTGGGCTTACGGTTCGAGCATCGTTGATCCGCGGACGGGCGAAATTATCAAAGGAGTTGTTACGCTCGATTCGCAACGGGCGAGACAGGATTTTTTGATCGCTTCGGGTTTTGTTCCGCAATACGCAAATGCTTCAAACGCGATGTGCAGTTTTGCTTCGATGCCCGACATTGATTATCTGCTCAAAGCCGACGCAAAAACCGATGCCGAAATGTTGGCTTACGCACGAATCCGCCAACTTTCCGCCCACGAGATCGGACACACGCTCGGCTTTGCACATAACTTTGCCGCCAGCACTTACGGACGCGGTTCGGTGATGGATTATCCCGCACCGTTTATTCAAATAAAAGACGGTAAACTCGATTTTTCAAAAGCTTATGACGACAAGATCGGCGTTTATGACAAATGGGTTTCGCAATTTGCCTACACGGATTTTCCCGAAGGTGTGAACGAAAAAGCGGAACTCGAAAAGATTTTGCAAGATGGGATTCGCAACGGATATTTATTTATCTCCGACGGCGACACACGCCCCGCAAGTGCCGCACATCCGTTGGCGAATTTGTGGGACAACGGAAGCGATCCCGTCGCCGAACTAAAACACATTATGCGTGTCCGCAAAATCGGTCTGGAAACTTTCGGGCTAAATAATGTTGACAAAGGAATGCCGCTTTCGGAACTTGAAAACAAATTGCTGCCGCTTTATCTGCATCACCGCTATCAAACTACGGCGGCAATAAAATCCATCGGCGGAGTCGTTTATAATTATTCGGTCAGAACGGATAATTCGACAATGCCAAAACCCGTCTATGAGATAGTTTCACCTGCCAAACAACGCGAGGCATTAAACACGGTGCTTGAAACAATAAAACCGGAAGAATTAGCAATTCCCGAACGTATTTTGCAAATTCTGCCGCCGATGGCTTTCGGCTACGGCTCGGCTCGTTCCGAACTTTTCCCGAAACGCACGAATCCAGTTTTTGACCCAATCGGTGCGGCGGAAATCGCGGCGGATATGACCACCGGCGGCTTGCTCGAACCGAATCGTGCGGCACGTCTTATAAGTTTTAACGCAAGAGATAAAAACAATCCGCATTTTCGGGAAATTGTTGTCGCTTTACTAAATGCGACTTGGAAAACGCCCGTTTCAAACAACGATTATCACGCCGAAATTCAGCGAACCGTCCAGAGTTTGACCGTTACGCATTTAATGAATCTTGCGGCAAATGAAGCCGCACAATTTCAAGTTCGTGCCGTTGCAAATGAAAGTTTGCGGGAATTGCTTGACAACATAAAAGCCGGACGTGCGACAGGCGATACGGCGACGCATTACAAAATGACAATCGAAAATATCGAACGCTTTTTGAATCGTCCGGCAATGCCGCGAAAACCGACGGAAGTTTTACCCGAACCGCCGGGCGATCCGATTGGTTCAAATTAATATTTTATTTTCAAAGCGAGGTTTTTTAAATTTAAGATATGAATTTCAAATTTCAAGTTTCAAATTTGTTTTTAATTTTTGTTTGCATCTGCCTTTTTTCTACGGCGTTTGCACAAGCAGATGCGGTTGATAAATTTGTCCAAAATCAAATGGCGGAACATCATATTCCGGGCGTGGCGATTGCCGTTGTTAAAAACGGTAAAGTTGTCAAAACAAGAGGTTACGGCGTGGCGAGTGTGGAATTTAATGTTCCTGTTACGACCGAAACCGTTTTTGAGATCGGCTCTGTTTCAAAACAAATCACCGCTGCCGCAATTATGCTTCTGGTCGAAGACGGCAAAATAAATCTGGATGACAAAATCTCGAAATTTCTTCCCGATACGCCCGAAGCGTGGGAAAATGTTACGGTTCGCCATCTGCTGACGCATACTTCCGGCATAAAAAGTTATACGAGCCTCGGCGGATTTCAGCTTTCAAAGCGGTATAAAGCTGCAGATTTCATTAACGAATTAAAATCTCAGCCGCTCGATTTTGAAGCAGGTTCTGCCTATAAATACAGCAACAGCGGTTACAGTCTTCTGGGTTATATAATCGAATCGGCATCGGGCAAAAACTACTGGGAATTCCTGCGTGAACGGATATTTAAGCCTTTGAAAATGGACAAAACCGCCGACCGCGATCCGCAGTTTATTATCCGCAATCGGGCGACGGGTTACGAATGGGAAAACGGCAGACTGGTCGGGCGTGATTATGAATTGACCGACCTTTTTAGTGCCGGAGCAATCGTTTCAACCATTGAGGATTTAGCAAAATGGGACATCGCTTTGCAGGATGAAACGATTTTAAAAAATTCCAGCAAAAATGAAAGTTGGAAACCATTTATCTTAAACAGCGGAAAGGAAAATTCCTACGGATTCGGCTGGGGAATCTCGGATTTTCGCGGACAGCATTTGATAAGTCACGGCGGACAAACTGCCGGATTTGCCGCCAACAATTCGCGTTATGTTGATTCGGATTTATCCGTGATCGTTCTGACAAATTTGGGAACTCAGGGACTCGGAAGCTCGATAGCACGCGGAATTGCAAAGATTTACATTCCTTCGATCTCACTCAAAACTTTGAAACCCGCACCCGAAGCCGATGCAAAAGTTTCCAAAATGATAAAGACGGCACTCGAAGAAATTCTAAGCAATAAACTCGACTCTGAAATACTGACAAAAGATTTGGTGCAAACTCTTTCAACCGAGCGTTCCAAAACCGAATACAAACGCATCGCATCTTTCGGCAGGATCAAAAAAATGGATTTTGTCGGCAGAGAGATTTCAGATGATAAAACAATCTACCGTTACCGTGTCGAAACTCCGAAAAAACTTTTGCTGTGGCGTTTTGCCGTAAATGATAAAAATAAGATTTCGCAAATGTCGCTTGAGGAAGAAGAAGAATTAAACCAATAAGAAGCAGTAACGACATTTATATTCAGGTTTCCGCCAATATCGTTAATTTTACGGTTTTGAATAATTCGGAAACGCTCCGTTTTTTGGTTTTGTCATTGGATTTTTCCTCATTTTTTCGAGTGTAACTTCGACGGCTTTTTCCAGTTGCGGATCGCGTCCCATACGCCA
>JBGTKR010000405.1:0-3937 GCA_041744535.1 Pyrinomonadaceae bacterium | reverse complement strand
ACAAATTATAATTAAGACCTTATACATATCTTATTCACTCAATCCCGGTAGTTTTATTTTAAAAAACTCTTCAATATTGTTTTGAGCCTTGCCTCCATACGCCCCTGACCAGTAACTTAAAACTATACCTTCCTGCGAAATAATATAAGTTGATGGAGTAGCTCTAAAATTATATTCCCTAAGATTAAAATCAGAAGGATTTAGATAAACAGGAAACATAATATCTTTTTCTTCGACATATTTCATTCCACTTTCTCTTTGTAATGATAAACCAACAAAGCGATACTGATTTTGAGTTTTTTCATATAAATATTTTATATTTTGTAAATTACGTTCACACCAAACACAATCAGGTGAAAAGACATATAGTATTGTCGGTTTTGAAACATCACTATATTTTAAAGTAATATTTTCGCCTTTTAGATTTTGAACATTTAATGGCGATACTATTTTACCGAGAATTATTTGATGTTCTTTTATTTCATTACGAAATAAAGTTAAATTAGATTTTAAGTTTTTTATTTCAAGAGCTAAAAATAAGTTTAGAATACTTGATAAAATTAATAACAATATAAGAAAATATTTTTCTGAAAAAATTCTTTTAAATTTAGCGATAAATTCTAACATAATATTTTAATAATTCTTCAACAATTAAAGGTTACGAAATATTTTAAATATTTGTAACCTTTAAATCCTTATAGACAGTTCTCACGGCAGTAATTTGGGAGAGATTGGGAACAAGGTGCTTCGTTGGATGCTGGTCTACAACACTTTAAGGTAGGCTCTCGTCCCTTACCTTCAGGACATTGGTTTCCATATTCACAACAAGTGCCTGACGCACAAACATAGATGTTTGTGTATTCAAATGTTGCAAATATCATAACCAATAAAACTAAAGGATAAATTGCAAATTTAATATTTAATCTTTTCCTCATAATTTCCTCCTACTAAATATCAAACAGATTAAAGGCAAGTTGATACTTCTCGACAATAATTTGGCATATTCGCAGAACAAGGTGCTTCCAATGTCCCTGGTTCACAACATCTATATGTTGGCTCACGTCCTTTCCCTTGTGGGCATTGACTACCATACGAGCAACAAATAGCATTTGATCCGTAAATAGTAATGTTTGTAAATTCAAAGGTAGCAAACACTAAAGCAAACAAAATCATTGGGTAAAGAAGAAATTTTACTTTTGTATTTAAATTTCTCATAGTTATCTCCATAAAATGTATATTTCTTTCAATTTTTGTATGAAAGCAGAATGGATATAATAAATTTACTATAACCCCCCCCTTTTTTTTGTCAGGCATTTTTTTTGACGACAAATATTTCTAATGATTACGGAACTTTAAAGTTAATAATTACAACCTAACTGACATATTTTTTGTTTAAGTAGCAATTTGACATAATTTAGATTTGTATTTAGAATTAGAGTAATTCTAAATACAAGGAGCATTTTATAAAGATTATGCACAGCACGAAAATTGATATAAATAAAGGAACAAGAGAAAAAATTATCGGACTGTTAAATGACAGACTTGCCGATTCGATAGATTTGAAATCGCAGGCAAAACAGGCTCATTGGAACGTCAAAGGAATGAGTTTTATTGCTCTGCACGAACTTTTTGACCAGGTAGCAACCGAAGTTGAAAATTATACCGATACGATTGCCGAAAGAGTTACGATTTTAGGCGGAACAGCGGAAGGAACGGTTCGCGTTTCGGCTGAAAAGTCGTCTTTGAGTCAGTATCCGATGGAAATTACCGATGGACGCGATCACGTTGACGCACTTTCGACGGCACTTGCGGATTTCGGTAAAAAGGTTCGTAAAAATATAGACGAAGCCGATGAAGCCGGAGATATGGATACGGCAGATATTTTCACGGAAGTTTCACGCGGCATTGATAAACTTCTATGGTTTGTCGAAGCACATATTCAAAATTAGTTTAGAGTTCGGAGTTTAGAGTTTAGGATTACAAATCAAACTCTAAACTCCGAACTCTAAACCGACTTTATTCCGGGTAATCAAAAACGATGTTCGCAAATGCTTTTATGCCGACATCCAGTCGGCTGTCATCAATATAAAAATCGGGAGTGTGATGACCTGCCGCTTTTGCCGGATTCATTCCCTTCGGCATTCCACCGACGAAGAAATAAAACGAAGGTGCTTTTGTGCCGAAATATGAAAAATCTTCCGCTCCGGTTGTCCATTCGCTTTCGATAACTTTTGTTTTTCCGGCGGCTTTTTCCAAGGACGGCAGCATTTTTTCAACGAGTTCCGGTGTGTTAAATGTAACGAGAGTTTTCGTATCAATCTCGACTTCCGCCGTCGCTCCCTGACTTTCGGCGATAGCTTTAACGGTATTTCTGATTCTTTGGTGAACATCCTTTTGCATTTCCGCATCAAGCGTCCGAATCGTTCCCGCCATTTCCAGAGTTTCGGGAATAATATTTTCACGAACTCCGGCATTTATTTTGCCGACGGTAATCACAACGGGTGCTTTTGTCAAAACCGACTGACGCGAAACGATTGTCTGCAAACCGTTGATAATCAACGTCGCCGTAACTATCGGATCAACTCCCGCCCAGGGTGCAGAACCGTGTGCCTGTTTGCCTTTTATTTTAATTTTGAACCAGTCGGAAGCCGCCATCGTCGCACCTTTTTTATAACGAATCGTGCCGATCTCGGTTTGTGAATTGATGTGAATCCCGAAGATCGCATCAATTTTCGGATTCGTCATCACGCCTTCTTCAACCATCAATTCCGCCCCGCCCGTCTCGCCTTCCGGCGGACCTTCTTCAGCAGGTTGATAAATAAACACGACCGTTCCCTTAATTTTATCTTTCATCGCCGCCAAAACTTCCGCCGTTCCCATCAACATCGCTACGTGCGTATCGTGTCCGCAAGCGTGCATCACGGGAGTTTGCATTCCGTTATAATCCGCCACAACTTTTGAGGCAAATGGAATATCAACCCGTTCCTTCACGGGCAAAGCGTCCATATCCGCCCGAAGCCCGATGGTCGGTCCCGGCATCCCGCCTTTTAAAATCCCGACAACGCCCGTTTTGGCAATTCCCGTTTTAACTTCCATTCCAAGCGAACGCAGATGTTCCGCAACCATTTCCGCCGTTTTGAATTCACGGTTGGAAAGCTCTGGATTTTCGTGAAAATGCCTCCGCCACTTGATAACCTGCGGCATAATTTTAGCGGTTGCGGCATCAATTTCCTTGCTCATATCCTTCGCCGATGCAAAAGTCAAAAGCGAAAAAATTGTAAATAAAATACACGAAAGGCTGACGATTTTTTTCAACATATTTTCTCCGTTTAGATTTTTATAAAAATTTGTTTAAGTATTATCGCAGATTATCAAGAATTGAACAAAATAATTGATTTGATATTGTCATAATAATATTTTGCTTTAATAAAATGTTTACTTTGCGAACTTAGCGACTTTGCGGGAGAAATATGGAGTTCCCGCCAAGCCGCAAAGTATGCAAAGAAGAAAAAACAACACATATTTGCTCATCCAAAGGCGGTTTCTTGATGATCTCCAAACCCGCTTTAAGTTTTTCCATCATCAGATATTTTAAATCTGCTATCAAATTCATTTCTCCTTCGGCAAACAAAATTTACTTTTTCGGCACGAGCCGCAAAATCCTGTCGTCTTCACTTGCCGAATCGCCACGCCCGTCGCGGTTTGAAGTTGAAAAATAAACGTAACCTTCGGGACTCACCGCGACTTCTCGAATCCGTCCGTATTTCTTTTTTAACAAATATTCCTGTGCCGTAATTTTTCGTCCGTCAATAACCAATCTGATTAAAGATTCGCCTTTTAATGCACCGAAAAAGAAATTATTCTTAAATTCGGGAAAAGCCGTTCCGCGATAAAAAGTTCCGCTTGCCGGAGCAACGGCGGGTGAATATTCGATCAG
>JBGTKR010000404.1:0-6853 GCA_041744535.1 Pyrinomonadaceae bacterium | reverse complement strand
GTTTGCTCGACAACCATTGGAACTAAAGCCATAATTTTATTTCTCTTTTCTGTAAAATTGTTAAAAGGTTGAATCGGTTAAAGAATTTGTTTAAATGGGCGTTGATAAAGTGTTGAATCAGGTAGCGTTTACCACCTGCATAGATTTTACAATTTATTTCCTCAAATGCAAATCCCATTTAAAATTTTTACAGTAAAAAAGTTAAATTTAAAGATAAAATCTCTTAACTCTCCCTTCTCACTTTTCACCTCTCACCTATTTCCTTACTCTTCTTCGTCTTTTGATTTTTCCTTATTCTCTTTCTTTGCTTTCTTTTCCGTTTTTTTCTCTTTAGATTCTGTTTCCGCCTTTTCGGTTTGTTCGGCTTGCATTTGATTTTCATCAATCCATTCGCCGTCCTTGACCGTTGCTTTTTCAACTAATGCTTCAACGGCTTTTCTTGTTCGCAGATTATTTTCGATCATCGCATCGCCGCCCTGCTGGTTTAAGGATTTACGAAAATCTTCAACGGAAGTTCGATAATACTCAGCCATTTTTTCTATTTCTTCCTTTACTTCATCTTCCGAAACCTCGACATTTTCCGACTCGGCAATTTTTTCCAGCAGCATCGCACCGCGAACATCTCTTTCCGCTTGTCCCTTCATTTGATTGTAGGTTGTTTCAATAAAAGACTCGTCAACTTTGGACAGATCAACTCCTCTCTGAGCCAAATCCTGTGCGAAATTGTTGAGTAGATTTTGTGCCTGCGATTCGATTAACGCTCCCGGAACTTCAAACTCGTGTTTTTCGATCAGTCTGGCGATCAGATCGTTGCGAACACGACTGTCGGCATCGGCTTTTGAAACCATTTCCAAATCCTCACGCAGCTTTGAACGCAGATCGTCAAGCGATTCAAAACCTTCGTCCAGACTTTTTATCCATTCGTCATTTAGTTCCGGCAATTCGACATTACCGACGGATTTGACCTTCGCCTTGTAATTTACGGTTCTTCCCGCCAAAGCCGGAGAAGAAAATTCCTGCGGATATTCGACCGTGAATTCTTTTTCCTCATCCTCTTCAACACCGATCAGATTTTCGGTAAATGATTTTTCGATCAATTCATCGCCAAGCTGAACTTCCAGATCATTAACCTCTATCGGCTCGGCATCTTCTTCGTCCTTAAATGTGCCGACCAGATCAACAATAACCAGATCGCCTTCCTGCGATTTTCGGTCTTCCACCGGAATCAAGGTCGAATCCTGACTGCGGCGTTCTTCGATAATGTTTTCGATCTCGTCATCATTGACCGGACGAACACGGCGTGTCGCTGTCAACCCTTCAAATTCCGGTTCGGGAATTTCCGGCATTACCTCGACGTGGACTTTTAAGACAATCGGCTGTGAACCGTTGACCTTAAGATTTTCGGCATCTTCAAGGTGCAAATGCGGTTCGGCGAGGGGTTGTATGTCGTGCTGCTGAATCGCTTCCGTAACTTTCGGCGGCAGAAGTTCCTGAATGACATCGTTTTTGATCTCTTCCTTATACCGCATACGAATCACATCGAGCGGAGCAAGTCCTTTGCGAAAACCCGGAACTTGTGCCTGATTTGCGTATTTTTTGCTGACCGAATCATAAACCTGACGAACTTCATCGGGCGAAACCTCGATTCTGATCTCTTTATTCGTGTCGGAAACGTCTATAAGTTCTGTATTCATTTAATATTTTATTTATTTATTTGTTAAATTGATTTAACCCGCTTTGAATAAACCTTGCGGATTTTATGTTCGTAAATTGCTGAATTTTAATCTGCGGATAATAAAGGATTAATCCAAAATCCAAAATCTAAAACCCAAAATCGAATGCCGAGGGCGAGACTCGAACTCGCACGCACGAGGCACTAGTTCCTAAGACTAGCGTGTCTACCAATTTCACCACCTCGGCAGATAAAATCTGCTGATTTTCAATGCTTTGAATTTATCGAATTATGTGCGGAATGTCTAGGAGCGTTATAAGTGGTAAATGGTAAGCGGTAATAGTGGTAAATGGTAAGTGGTAAGTGGTAAGTTTTATTTTTGTCCACTTTCTATATTCTTTTTGGCTGTTTTGATTGATGATGTTAAAAGTTTTTGTAATTCTTGGCAATCTGTTAACAAAGATTCCGCTTGTTTTTCCGTTAAATAATCACTGTCCCGTAAAATTCTCAACCAATAATCTGTTTCAAACGCTTCCTTCTTTGCAATTGATAATTTATGAACAAAATCACTTTTCGATTGTGCCTGATTTCCTTCCTCGACATTCGCCCCGATTGATGTTCCCGCTCTTAATATTTGCTTAGATAAAACATATTCTTTCTTCTCGGCAACAATGTATTTATAAACCTTCACAATCCGCAAAGCAAAATCATAAGACTTATCTCTCAAAACACTCTCTTTCATAACTTACCACTCACCACTTACCGTTTACCACTTTTTTTATTTCTTAAACACTTACCACTCACCACTCACCACTTACCACTATTCCAAGTATTTCCGCTTATATTCTTCCAAAGTCCGGTCTGCGTTTTCGAGTTCGCTGATCGCCGTCGGTTTTTTTTCCTGTAATTTCGGTTGTTCTTCCTCGCCGCCGCCTAAAAGCAGTTTGTAGCCGACAGTTCCGGCAAGTGCAATAATTCCGATGATAACCGCATACCACAAAAGATAGACGATCACGCCGAACAGCCAGAAAAGTATGTAAGCCCCAACGCCGATTGCCAAAAGTAATGCTAAAAATTTTATAATTTTCATTTTGTAAATCCTTTATTTTTAATAGTAAGATTTATTACGCCAAAATCAAAATCAGTTTGGCATCACGGCGGAAACCCGCGTGTCAACAAGGGTGCTGTTGGCAAATAGGAGTGGTTAGATTTCAAAAGCACCCACTATACCTGTCGGGTTTCCGCCATTGATACTAATGAATTATAATTAATTCGAGGATTAAACATTGACCTTTCAAAAACTAAAAGCCTCTGAGGTTGCCGAAAAGATTGATGCCGAACTTTTCGGAGATAAGGAAACCTTTATTTCCGACGTAACGCACGATTCGCGGCAGACAAGAAATGAAACGCTTTTTGTCGCAGTTCGCGGTTTGACGATTGACGGGCATCGTTTTATCAAAGACGTGATGCGTCGAAATGCCGCCGGAGTTATCTCTGAACTCCATCCGCCCGAAGATTTTCAAGGCGTTTGGCTGAAGGTTGCCGATGCGAGAAAGGCACTTGCAAAAGCAGCGGATATTATAAACGGTCAGCCGTCGAAAGATTTGAAACTCGTCGGAATCACGGGAACGAATGGCAAGACGACGACGACCTATTTGATTTTAGCCTTAGCCGAAGCAAACGGCGAAAAACCGGCGATGCTGACAACGGTTGAATACCGCATCGGCGACGAATCGCAGCCCGCCGTCCGCACGACTCCCGAAGCCTCCGACACACAAAGATTTCTTCGGGAAGCCGTGAGCAAAGGCTGTGATGTCGCCGTGATGGAAACTTCTTCGCAGGCAATCCATCTGCGTCGCTGCGATTGGCTCAAGTTCAAAGTCGCCGTCTTTACAAATTTAACCCGCGATCATCTGGATTATCATCACACGATGGAAAATTATTTCGATGCCAAAAAAGAATTATTCGACGGACGTTTGGGCGAAAAGCCTGATTCTTCGGTGATAAATATTGATGATAAATGGGGCGTAAAATTAGCCGATGAGTTAAAGGCAAACGGACAAAATGTAATTACATTTTCGCAAAATACCGAAGCCGATCTGACGGCGGAAAATGTCGAAGTTTCATTGCTCACGGGAACTTCGTTCCTGCTCAAAACTCCCGTCGGAAACAGAGAAATAAATTCTCCGCTCGTCGGCAAACCGCACGTTTACAATATGCTTTCGGCAACCGCAACGGCTTTGGAGTTAGGTTATGATCTGGACAAAATTCAAGCAGGATTAAAAACCTGCATCGGGGCTCCGGGACGTTTTGAGCGAGTCGAACACGACGGAGATTTTGCGGTTGTCGTTGATTACGCCCATTCGGACGATGCACTTCTTAATATCCTGAAAACCGCACGAGATTTAACCAACGGCAGAATAATCACGGTTTTCGGATGCGGCGGCGACAGGGATAAAACAAAACGCAGACCGATGGGCGAAGTTGCCGGAAACCACAGCGATCTGGTAATAATCACATCCGACAATCCGCGAACCGAAGACCCGCTCAAAATTATCGGTGAAATAGAAACCGGAATAAAAGAAACCGACTGTCCCTATTTAATAAATTCCGATAGACGTTTAGCCATTCAGCAGGCAGTTTCAAAGGCAAAAGCAAACGATGTTGTCATCATCGCCGGAAAAGGACACGAAACTTATCAAATAATCGGCAATGACAAATTCCATTTCGATGACAGAGAAATTGCGAAAGAGGCGTTGGAAAATTTGCGGAATTAGGTCTATGGTTTTCGGACTTTGGACATTGGTTTAAATGAAAAATTGTAAAATATAATTTTCTTCCCAAAGACCAAAAACCAAAGACCCAAAACCATCTTATCAACTCAAACTTTCAATAAAATTCTCGATCAACTCTCTCTGAGCCTTACTTAATTCGATAAATCTTGCTCCGAAACCGATTTCCAACAAGTGATTGAGGACTTCCGCCCAAAATTCAATTTTCATCCCATCGGCAATCGGAATAAATAATTTGACCTTTTCACCGTTTTCGACTTCGCCCGAACACAGCACGAAACAACTTAGCGAACTTATGTCGCTGATCGTTCCCTGCTGTCTTCCGACCAAGCCTTCCCACTCAATATCTATATTGACGGCAAACCGTTTTATACCACGCCGGTCTTCGTTTGTTCTGCGATCTTTAATCATCGTCTTCATCTTCCAAATCGGGTTCGTTTCTCGCCGTCAGATAATAATAAACGGGTAATCCCAAGATAATCAATCCGAGTCCGACGAGCGAATTTACAGGATTTGACATAACCGTTGAAACGAGCAGCCACGTCGCCACAAGTATAAAAAGAATCGGGACGACGGGATAACCGAGTGTTTTATAGGGTCGGACGGCATCGGGATATTTTCTTCGGAAAACAAAAATGGAAGACGTTACAACAGCATAAAAAATCCACGAACCGAAGATCACATAATCGGTCAAAGTATCGAACGATCCCGAAAGTGCCAAAAGACACGCCCAGACTCCCTGAAATATCAAAGCAACAACGGGAACTCTCGTTGCCGATAAAGTTTTAAAAGAGCGAAACATCAAACCGTCCTTCGCCATCGCGTAAGGAACTCTCGCACCGGCTAAAATCGAAGTGTGAAGCGTGCCGATTGACGAAAGCATCAAGCCGACGGTAAAGATCGTTACCGCAATTCCGACACCGAATGTCGTGAATTTTTCGACCACGATTTTCGCCACGGCGGAATCCTTTGAAACCGAAGCAACCGCCGTCGGGTCAAGCACATAAAAATATGAAATATGAACGAGAATATACAAAACCATTATCAAAATCGTTCCGCCGATCAGAGCAAGCGGCAGATTTTTTTGCGGATTCTTCACTTCGCCCGCAACCAGCGTTAAATTATTCCAACCGTCATAACCCCATAAAGCACCGAGCATCGCCGCCGCAAATCCGCCCCAAAACGTATATTCCGCCGAACCGTATGTAACGGAAGCCGCCACATCTTCGCACGCTCCGCCCGCATTCAGCATCCCGAAATGTCCGAAATCGCCGCTCGTTACAAATAAAAATGCACCGATTCCGACAAAGGCGATCAGACCGATTTTTATAAAGGTCAAAAACGTAGCGATCTGTCCGCCTAAAACAACCGAGGCACAATTTATCGTCGTGAAAATTACGATTATCATCACCGCCACGATTTGCAAAGTGGAAATTTCAAACGTCGAACCGAATAGACTTGTTTCAAACAAAATCTGTTTCAAACTTCCGCCGAAATAATCATTTAAAGCAATCGCAAAAGCCACCGCAACCGCCGCCTGCGAACCCGTTTTTGCAATAAAAATCTGCATCCAGCCATACAGAAAACTGGGGATTTTCCCGTAAGCATCACGCAAAAAAACATATTCGCCGCCCGCCTTCGGTTTCATCGCCGTCAATTCCGCATACGTCAAAGCTCCGGCAAGCGTCAGCAGTCCCGCCGCGATCCATGCGATCAAAACCCACGTCGGCGAACCGAGATTGCAGGTCATCACTCTCGCTTTGAAAAAAACACCCGTCCCGATGACGTTTCCCAAAATCAAAGAAATCGCCGCGATCAGTCCGAGTCCGCGAACCAAACCTTTTTTATTAAGTAATTCTGGATTCATAATTTTTTGTGAGTGGAGAGTGGAGAGTGAAGAGTATAGAGAAAGAATTTCACTCCTTACTCTCCACTCTCCACTCTCCACTCTCCACTAAAAAGAATCTTACGCTAAAATGCTCTTTAAAGAAAAGTTAAATTTTCGTGTTAGAATTTCAAGTGTGGAAGAGATCAATATTTCAGCCGATGAGTTGGTGCGGAAATTACTTAAAATTTCGGAAACGGAAAATGTTTGTCTGCTCGACAGCTGCGGCGTAAATCATCTCGACTCGCATCTTTTAGTCGCGGGAATAAAACCGCTTGAAATTTTGGAAATCCGCAATAAAGATGCAGAGGAAACACTCGAAATTTTTAATCAAAAACTTGCGGATAATTTTGCAGGTATTTTTACGATTTCCTATGATTTCGGCTTAAAACTCGAAAATATAAACCGACGGAAAAAAGAATTTTCCACATTTCCCGAACCCGACATTTTTCTCGCAATCTTCGATTGTCTGATAATTCACGATTACGATACAAACAAAACTTT
>JBGTKR010000403.1:0-4502 GCA_041744535.1 Pyrinomonadaceae bacterium | reverse complement strand
GCGGGATGTGAAAAAATTCTTTTGACCGAACGCGGAGCAAGTTTCGGTTACAATAATTTGGTTGTGGATTTTAAGAGTTTTCCGATTATGCGGGAATTCGGCGTTCCCGTCGTTTTTGACGTAACGCATTCGCTGCAGCTTCCCGGCGGACTTGGCAAAGCAACGGACGGTTTGGGGAAATATATCGAAGATTTTGCCCGTGCAGGTGTCGCGTGCGGAGTTGATGCGGTTTTTATGGAGGTTCACGATAATCCAGATAAAGCACCGAGCGACGGTCCCAATCAATTGCCGCTCGATAGATTGGAAAAACTTTTGCTCAAATTAAAACAAATTCACGACTTGATTAATGATAAGTAGGATATAATCATTTAAATAATGCACAAAAATCTTCGCTCATTTATTGAGGTCTTACGAAAGGAAAATGAACTTGTTGAAATTGAAGCGGAAGTTGATCCATACTTGGAAATTGCGGAAATCCACCGCCGCGTGATTGATGAACAGGGAAAGGCTCTGTTTTTCAAAAATACAAAAAACTCAAGATTTCCCGTTATAACAAATCTTTTCGGAACGGCAAAAAGAATCGAGTTGGGTTTCGGCAAACGTCCGCAGGAATTTGTCCGGCGTGCGGTTGAAATGGTCGAGATTCTGCTTCCGCCGAAGCCGAAGGAACTTTGGCAGTTTCGGGATATGGCTTGGACGGGGTTAAAACTCGGCACAAAAAATATTCGCAACGCTCCCGTTTTAGATGTAGTTCAAACACCGCCGAAACTCGAAGAAATCCCGCTTCTGCAGCTTTGGCACGAAGATGGCGGACATTTTGTAACTCTGCCGCTGGTTTATACGGAAAGTCCGACTACCGGAAAACATAATCTCGGAATGTATCGAATTCAACGATTTGACCAAACAACAACCGGAATTCACTGGCAAATCCACAAAGGCGGCGGATTTCATTATCACGAGGCTGAAAAAATGAATCAATCCCTGCCGATCAATGTTTTTATCGGCGGACCTCCGGCAATGATTCTGGCGGCAATCGCACCTCTGCCCGAAGACGTTCCCGAATTAATGCTCGCTTCACTTTTAAACGACGGAAAAATTCAGACGGCAAAAAATCCGCTCGAAAACGGTTTACGTTTGCTTGCCGAAGCGGAATTTATTATCAGCGGAAAAGTCCCGCCGAATTTGAGAAAACCCGAAGGACCTTTCGGCGATCATTACGGCTATTATTCGCTGACTCACGATTATCCGATCATCGAAGCGGAAGCGGTTTTCCACCGCAAAGATGCGATCTATCCGGCAACCGTCGTCGGCAAACCGCGTCAGGAAGATTTTTTTATCGGCGATTATTTGCAGGAACTCCTCTCGCCGCTTTTTCCGATCGTGATGCCCGCCGTGCTTGATCTCTGGAGTTATGGCGAAACCGGATTTCATTCTCTCGCCGCCGCCGTTGTAAAGGAAAGATATTCACGCGAAGCACTCGGAGCGGGTTTTAGAATTTTGGGAGAAGGACAACTATCGCTGACAAAATTTTTGCTCCTGACCGATAAACCGCAGGATTTACGAGATTTCAAAAAACTTTTTGAACACATTTTAGAGCGTGTAAATTGGGAAAGCGATTTTTTTATTTTTGACCGGACTTCTTTCGACACGCTCGATTACGCTTCCGGCAAGATAAATCACGGCTCGAAAGCAATGCTCGTCGGTGTCGGCGAAAAGAAAAAAGATTTGAAAAGAGAATTTAACGGCGATTTGCCGAATTATGTAAAAAAAGCGGAAGTTTTCTGCGGCGGATGTCTGGTTTTGGAAGTTAAACCATATGCGTCTGATAACGAAATGATTTATGATAATAAATTGGGAAAACGAATAGCCGAATGCGGTAAATTTGATGATTTTGAGATTGTCGTTCTGCACGATTCGATTGAATTTGCCCGTTCTACCGATAAATTCCTATGGGCGACCTGGACACGGTTTAATCCTTCGACGGATATTTTTGCCAAAGAAATAAAAGTTATAAATAACCATATAACTTATAAATCGCCGATAGTAATTGACGCGAGAATGAAGCCCTGGTTTCCGAAGGAGGTTGTGGTCAGAGAAGATATAAAAAATCTGGTTGATAAGCGTTGGAAGGAATATTTTCCACATAAATAAAATATGAAAAGGTTTAAAAAAAGTCTGATGATATTTTTTCTTGTTATTTTGCTGACTGCGGTTCTTGCTCTTTTTTACGCATATTTTATTGAGCCGAACCGTTTGGTTATAAACCGTCAAACTCTAAAAATAAAAAACTGGAATAAAGAATTTAACGGGCTGAAGATCGTTGCTGTTTCGGATATCCACGGCGGTTCAAATAATGTAACCGAAAAAAAAATCAGAGAAGTTGTCAATAAAATAAATGAACAAAATCCCGATATAATTGTGCTTTTGGGCGATTATATTTCTCAAAAATTGGAAAAGGAAAAGATTCGCAGTCAAGATTTGAAAATGCCGATTGAAACGATTGCGGCAAATCTAAGCGGTCTAAAAGCCGAATACGGAGTTTTTGCAGTTCTCGGAAATCACGATGAATTGTTTGACGGTGCAAAAGTCTATAAAGAATTGAGCAGGGTCGGGATTAAAGTTTTGGATAATGAGGTTGTTTCGATCAGGATAAAAAATGCTGAACTGCGAATTCTCGGCTTAAAGGAAAATTCCGTGATTAAAGAAAGAAATGATTTTTCAAATGACATCACAGAAATTTTACAAAAGGAAAACTCGAAAGGGAATGTAATCGTCCTAGAACATCATCCCGATGTGGTGAAATTAATTACCGGAAAAAATTTCGTTTCCGACGATTTAAAACTTTACATTGCCGGACACACACACGGCGGACAAATTTGGTTTCCGTTTTTGGGAAGTATGATCGTGCCTTCAAGATACGGGCAGACTTATGCTTTCGGACACATTAAAGAAGGAGATTTGGATATGTTTGTTACAACCGGAATCGGAACAAGCATCTTGCCGTTTAGGTTTTTTATGCCGCCTGAAATTGCGGTTTTAACTATTGAGTCCGAATAACTTATTTCAGTAAAATCTTTACTTTTTCAAATTCCCCATCATTTTTTGCCGGAGTTAATCCTAAAATTTTGCACATTAAATTATATATCTGTATGTTCTGAAACGGTTCGGCAGCAAAGCCTTTTTTAAATGCATCGCCGTGTCCGATAAATAAAGCACGCATTGATTCCAACTGATTATCGTAACCGTGTGAACCGCGAATTTTTCGTAACTTTCCTTCTTGCCGCAATTTCTCATACCGTTGCCGCGTCGTTAAAAACCAGCCTTCATCGGGCAAAACCAAGATCGGAGCGATTCGCTTATTGCTGCGATAATTAAATCTTGCGGGAATTTCGGATTTTCGATAAATTTTTGCGTGGACGGGAAGTTTTGATCTTATTGAGTTATAAATTTTAGATTCCTGTCCCGGCTTCGGAAAAATCTGAACTATCTCGCTTACCCAAAAAATTTGTTCGGCAAGATTCGGGTCGAACATTTCATCAAGTATTACGGCTTGTTGCTGCGGAACTTCCGCCATTCCGTGATCGGAAACGATTACCAGATTTACCTGGTTTTCTACTTTTCTTTTTTTCAAGCCCTCGTAAAGTTTGTCAATCGCACTATCAACTTTTCCGACTGCATCTCCGGTTTCTTTGGAATTCGGAGAAAATTCGTGTCCGGCATCATCCACATCGCTGAAATACATTGTAAAGATCGTCGGTCTTTTTTCCAGAGGCAGATCGAGCCAGCCTAAAACGGTTTCAACCCTTGTTTCATTCGCTATTTTGCCGTCATAAGTTTTCCAATAGGTCGGCAAAACTCCCATAATTTTCGCCTCGGTTCCGGGAAAAAAGAACGCTCCGGCGATTTGACCTTGCTTTTCCGCCGTAACCCAAATCGGTTCGCCGCCCCACCAACGCGGATTCTGCACTTCTTCGCGTTTGCTCAAGCTAAACACGGCATCAAATTGCGGATCATAAATATTATTTGCAACGATGCCGTGATTTTCGGGATAAAGTCCGGTGGCAATCGTGTAATGATTCGGGAAGGTTTTGGTCGGAAAAGACGGGATCAGCCATTTCGCCCGAAGTCCGTTTTTTGCCAGTTTATTGAGAGTTTTAGGTTTATACTTTTCAAGATAATCAAATCGAAAACCGTCAATCGAAATAAGAATTACCGTCGGTTTTAAATCTCTGATCGGCTTAATTTGACCTTTAATAGTAAACGGAAAAATGACCAGAAATAATAAAAACAGATATATTTTAAATTTTTTCATTACACAAATATAATTTTTTGATATTACAAACACTTTAATTATTCCAAAGATATTATGGTTTCAAACGATAGAGCATCCGCGGAAACGGAATAGTTTCGCGGACATGCTCGATGCCGCACATCCACGCGACGCACCGCTCGATTCCCATTCCGAAACCGGCGTGCGGGACGCTGCCGTATCGCCGCAGATC
>JBGTKR010000402.1:0-26935 GCA_041744535.1 Pyrinomonadaceae bacterium | reverse complement strand
AGTCTGCGGACTTCCTAAACTTGCTGCCCCCATTCCAATCGGATCAACCTGTGTGAATCTGCCTTGGTTGCTGTCATAAGTCCGATTTATCGCATAATCCAATCCGGTGATATTGCTTCTCTCATAACTTGTAAAGCGTTTTGTTAATGAAACAGTTGATTCTGCCGCTAATGCCGTGCCGAATGGCAGAGAATTCTGCTCATAACTCGTTCCTAATGCCTGATTCGTTACGGTCTTTGTTCCAAGCCGGTCGGGATGATTGTATTCTGTCATCTCGCCGCCGCTTCCGTTCGGCGTTTCCGTTGACAAAACGGAATCTCCCAGATAAGTATAGCTCTTTGTCCACGTCGGAACGGTATGTGTCAACTCATCATATTCCGCAAGCGTCGTCCCGCCGATTGAGGCATAAATCTTCCATCTGCCCGATTGACCGTCCCAATCCATCAATCGGGCATTCGTCGCGCCGTATTGAAATGCCTGGACTGCCGTATCATTGCCGTCATCCTTTCTGACAACTGTGATCCGATTTGCCGCGTCATATTCGTATTTCAGCCACGTCTGCCCGTCCGGTGCTAACGCCCGTGTTTGATTTCCGGCATAATCGTATTGGAATCCGCTGTTCGTGATGCGGTTCGTATTCTGATCATAACTGACCTGAGCAATCCCGTCGGTCGGAATCGTCGAATTATCCGTCGCCACTCCCGTTGCCGTGACATTCGTTCGGTTGCCAAAGCGGTCATAACCGTAACTTTGCGTCCACAGGCTGTTTATTCCGCCTTCGGCTTTGATTAATCTGCCGAGCGCGTCATATTCATACGTTCTATTTTTGTTGTTGTTGAGATTATCAATGATCTTGCTTAAATGTCCGGTCTTGCCCGTTTGACTGCCGACACTTGCGTTTCGATCATATTGATAGCTCAGATCAATTATATCCGTGTTGTTTTTCGTGGCTTTTTGGTTGGTCAGCAAACCTGTCAACGGATCAAAGGTATAGCTTTCCGTTACCTGATTTGTTCCGCTCGGACCGATCTTGATCGAAGTCGTTTGATCCAAAGCATTGTAGATGATATTTCCCGCAACTTCCTGTCCGCCGACCTTTAGATTCGATAGTCGGCTGGCGGAATCATATGTAGTTTCGACCAGTTTTCGCGGATCATTTGTTAAGCCGTATTGTTTCGGATATTGAACTCCGATTGTCCGATTAAGAGAATCGTAGGCATAACTCGTTTTCATCGGATAATTCGTGCGGTAATCTACCGTTTGCGTATAATCTTTTAATCTTCCGTCAGAATAATAATCAAAGTCTTCGGTCAGCAATCCCGCCGTTCTGATTTGCAGAACTCTCGTCTTATCGCCCGAAGTCATATATTCGTAGACAACGGGCGGCGCGTCGTGAATCGGATAGGTTGTATCTCTATTGCCCGATAAATCATACCAAACTACCTGCAATCTGTTTAGCGGATCAGCATTGCCGCTTTGTTGATATTCGTAATTGGTTTTCACGCCGCGGGCATCGATTTTTTGGGTTAGATTGGAGCGGGTATCATAGAAAAACGCCTGACTCCATTTCGCGCCGCTGACCGCGCCGATATATTCACCGTTGTCATTGAGAGTGGCGGTTTGTTCGGCTAATTTCTGCCGCGTCAATCTTCCAAAAGAATCGTATTTGAATTCACGAAGCTGCGAGCCTTGTTCGGTTTTGATCAATCTGCCGGGCGTGTCGTAAAAATATTTTGTTTGCAGACTTCCACCGATTGTCAGAACCGTGCCGGTCAGATTTACAGCCCGGTCGGGATTCGGCTCGAAAACTTCCGCCAGCCGTCCTTGCTGATCGTAGCGTCCCCAACGCTCGCGTCCCCAAGCATCAACCACACGCATCGTATTTCCGGGTGAGACGCTCGCCCCGACCGGTCTTTGAGTTTCATTATAAAAAGCTTTGGTTGAGCTGTTGTCAGGCTCTTTTATTTCCGTTACTCTTCCCTGCAAATCGTAAAACTTTTCCGTCCAAACCGGCGTATCATTCGGTTTATACGGACGCGAGGTTTTCCATTCTTCACCGTATTTATTGTATTTAACTTCTACCGTATCTAAAATATTATTGGAGTTATCGCGTGATTCCTGTTTTCTGACTAATCCTAACCCATTAAGGTATTTGATTGTTTTTCCGGCAAGATTGTTGTTTGATTCTCTGACCTCTTCGATGACGGTCATCGCCGCATCATCATAAGCAAAAGCCGAAAATGCTCCTGTCGGAGAGCTAACCTGAATCGGGCGAAGAGTAGCAGGATCATAATTGGTTGTCGAAGTCTGCCCATTGGCATCAGTTTGATGTTTGATCAATCCTGTATCGGCATTGAAAACGGAATAGGTCGTTATCCGGTGCGGCGAATTCGAATCGGATGATCCTCTTGTTTGAGATTTCGGATAGGCATACTGCGTTTCATATTGTCCGCCGTATTCAATCGTCGTTTGCTCGCAGCATGAAGAAGAAGCCTTAACCAAATTGCCTGTTATGTCATAGCCTCGGGTTTCACTGATCGCTCCTGAAAGTGCTTGGGCATTACTGTAAGAGGTGATCTTTGTTATGTTTCCGCGTTTAGCTGTGGCTGATTCATAAACCGTCACGGTAATCGGCTCCGAATCAACACAGGTTAGGTTACCGTTTTCATCTTCCTCCCATCGAATACACAATACCACTTCCTTCGTTTCCATCGTATAGGGATTAAAGATCGGGTTATGCTGAATTACTCCCGGCGCATCTGTAAACGCATTGCCTTGATAATTGTCGTATTCGTATTCCGTTCTCGAAACTTTTGTTCCGTCCGGATTCTCGGTTTCGGAAACTTTTAAGAGATTGAAAATATGCCGTCCCGATGTGAATTTACCTGATGTATCGAATTGTCCGATATACGCCGGATCATTTTCATACTGCGCGTTTTGGCATCGCAAAAGTGTATTATTGTTGTCCCGGTCGCACGAGCGCGTTATCTGATTAAACTTTCCTCCGGTATAGGTATATTCCGTTTTAACTTTATGACCGTTTTCATCGGTTATTTGCGCCCAGGTTGGACGCGGCGAATCATATTCCCCCGGCTCCCAGCTAACCAGGGATGAAGAAATGACGGTTGGTGTCGAACCGTTCATCACAATTGTTTCATCGGCAAAAACTAGACCATTTTTCCAATCTGAGGTTCGGTGAGAATACTGCTTGCTGATAACTCCATTCGGTTGGGTTACAGCTACCATCCGCGCCGGAACACTGCTTGTTCCATTAGAATGAGTTGTATCATTATTAAACGCATATGTTGTAACTGCATCTTCGTTGACATCTCTTTCAGCCCAGCTTTCCGTTAATTTTGTATAGTTCGGAGCATCAGTAAGTCCGATTCCGTCTTCACGATCTTGTTCATTAGCAGTTGTCAGCGGATAATTATAAACAGCCCGCTTACTCATCTGACCGGAAGTTATCACGCCTTGCGCTTCCGTTCCCGTCTGCCAACTCATTCCGCGCTGTTCTTCGACTTTTGTCAGCATTCCGTATGAAGAATAATAACCTGCGTAATCGGAATGATTCGGGTCCGCCCCGCCAAACCAATATCCCGTGTTCGTTCCCGGATAATAAATCGAATCGATCACCTGAACCGTACTGTTCCTGACGACCGGGTTAATGCCCCAAGCAAATGAATAGCCGAGCGTTAAAGGTCTGTAATGAAGTTGAATCAAAGTGCGAGTCCTGCCTTCATTATTCGGGTCTTCACCGATCATTCCTGGAGCCGTAACCGAGATTAAGCGATCATCTTCGTCATAATTAAAGAAAATAACGCGCCCCATTGTATCGGTAACGGTTTCGATTGCCGGACCTTGATTGCCCCGGTAGGTGATCGTTATATAATTTCCCTGGGCATCGGTGATCTTCGTCGGATAGATGTCGGTACTGCCCTGCGCGGTTGATGAATATAAGATTTGTGTCCCGTTCGGAAACTTTGCCCAGGCGGTCGCGTAAGGTCCGTAGCTGTAACCTACTTCGCAGTTATAATCAATAAAAGTTCCATCTATTGTATGCCCGGTAAATGAAGTTCTCCCGTTCCAGTTTATTGGTGCAGGTCCGGTATAACCGTGCCGTGTTCCATCGGCATCTACCACCATACAACCCGCGTTTGCGCCCATAAAAGAAATTTTACCGAATCCGAGCGACCAGCCCGGTGCCGGAAAACCGCGGTCAATATCGTATGTCAACTGTGTGTCGGATTTATTCCATAAACGGGAGTTGTAATTCAGATTTAGAGCTAAATCAATACCGCGACCCGGCAACGAAACGACCGGGGCGGAAATCTGAAAATTACTGTTTCCGGCACCGCCATCGGCAGGTGCGCCCGGAGGATTGCCGGGAAGATTTCCCGGATTATCTATCGACGGCCAATTATAATCATTCCAACCGCCTTCACCGGGTAGTAAATTCGAACTAGAGGCATTCTCCGGTTTTTCCGGGCTATTTTCTTTGGATTTTTCAGCCGAGCGTGAGGAAATCTCAATCGCTCTTGATTTGTCCGGAGCAGATTGCACCAGTTCTTCAGGCTCAAGCGGCAATACGGTAACGGTGACCTCCGCATTCCGCCCTCCGCTTTCGGCAGAGATCGTAAAAGTTCCGGGCATTGTCCCTTCAAACATATTCCCGATAAGACGATAGGGTGAAAATCTGTTTTCCGAATCAGTTACCAGCCAATTAAAAGGTAACCCGCTGAGAGGCTCGTTCTGTGAATCAAAACCGACGGCTGAAAAAACGACTTGTCCTCCTTGTTTGATGGTCGCCGAACCGGGATAAATTTGTATTCGGTTAACAGTTCCGTTTTGTGAAGAACTCTGTGTTGTCGAAAAAAAACCGAAAAACCAATTTGGAAGCTTGAATGAAAAAGCTCCTGAAATATAGGCAAATCTTATATCCTGTTTGATTGCACTAACTTTTCCGGCAACTATTGTCGGGGCTGCCGGTGCCGATAAAGTCAGCAAATTTATTATTAATATGGCACAGACCCATTTTAATAAAAACTGTTTGATTGAAATTCCCTTGAATGTAATAAGGGATAACATTAACCCATTAACAAAATTAACTATGGATTTTAAATTATTTAACAAATAAGATTTTACCTTTCGCATTTCCTAATTCTCCGAATTATGTGGTTTATAAGTTTTAATAAACAAGGCTTTTTAAAATACCTTGCAACTGCTTTTCCTTTATTTTTGCTTGATTTTCGGGAACGAAAGGGCTAAGATACAGACTTGTTTAGGGTGTGTGCATCTTTTTGAACCAATCGTTCCGACAGATCATTCACTTGTTGCCTGATTGATAACGTCAATTATCAATCAGGCTTTTCTATTTTTATCCAAACAAATAAATAATCCGGTAAAAATCAAATAATCTTCTTTTTTAATTAACCGGATATTTCTCTAAAAACTCTTTTTATTTATAGTGTTTTCGCTTCTGCTATTTATTTGTCCTAATAACACCGATGAAACAAAAAAATAATTGTATCTGAAAACTCAAGACAATTAGCTTTTTCCTAAAACTTTGCTTTTTATAAATAATTTTGTGTCTATGATTATCTGGGAACAGATATGATTGCAAACAACCGGAATCCGAAATCTTTCGTAAAATTCTTGAATTTATTTTATAAAATTGTAAGCGTTATCTGACATTAAAATTACTACTTTTTTTGTAAAGGTTATTTTGTAAAGGTTATTAAGATTGTGATGTCATAGGGGATAACTTTTCACACTCAAACTAAATTCCTTATAAAACTTTTAAAAGTTTTGTTTTTTTACGAAAACTTCTTTTATTTTACTCTTATGAACTAATAACTTATTCTCGTTTATCAGTTTGATTATTTAACTTGATCACACAAAAAATATTTTCCAGTTTCAAGTTAAAAATACTTTTTGTAATTTTATTGTTTGTCGAAAAACAAGGTATCACAGACAATTTTCAAGTGTCAAGATTATTTTATAGTCTTTTCCGACCTTTGTTCTTATTTCTTCCCACTTACTAATTGAAGCTATTATCTAAGATATTTTAATGCTAAGGTTTAGGAGTATTTCCAATAAATAGAAAAAATCATAAAAAGTTAATAAATTAACAACCTCGCATGACTACTTATTAAATTTATGTTGATTATTTTAAATTCTTTGAACTTAAAATAACTCTGCTTGTAAAGGTCAATCAAGACTCAGTTTATTATCTTTAATATACTAAATACTCCATCTGGATTGGGACGATAAGAATTATACTGAGTCAAGAATCGCTTCATAATCTTAAAGAGAAAATCATACCCTGACGATTTAAAGTCACTCACACGGGCTACATACTCATTTTGTTGAGAAACTAATTTTAAGATAGCTTCTAATATTCTCAATGACTTTTGTATATTCTCAGCAACGTTTGTATATTCTCAAAGCCTTTTGTAAGTTTTACACCGGTTTGGTTCAGGGAATTATTCTGGGCGGTTGGTACGATTATTTCGGTAAATGCACGGTTCCGAATAATGTCCTTTTGAACAAAACAAGTTCGAGCGTGCAGGTTCCGGTAACTCTTGGAGTGGGAACTTACAGGCTTTACTGTCTAACTCGGCATCAGGCAAGACTTCCAATGGAAGGATTCCGTTTATTAACAATCAGGCTTTCAGCGGCTGTCTTACTAAAGTTTGACAGTCGCTGTTTTGTTTACGGCAGGCGGAGATCGATCTTTTTATATCCTGCATCTCACGGAATTCGTTAATGTAATGACGGTAATTCGTCACCGGTCATTTCTCAAACCACTTATTCTGAAAATCTAGATGTTTATTATTCACGACAGCGTGGCTTGAAAAAAATCAGTAAACAAGGCACACTACCTCTACAATTTAGAGAAATAGCAATACTTCTTTAGTTTATTTTTGAAAATAAACTGCTGAACAGCCAGTTTTTAACCAAAATTCGTTGCCACGAATTCTTTCAAAATCCCGGAGAGAACTTATGCCAAACGACAATGACGGAAGTAACTACCGCAGACTTATCAACAATGCCACAAGCTGTGCGGCAACTAATACACCTTTGATGACAGCTCTTCAATATTTAGCCAAAGGACTCCACGAAGGCGGAACAACCGAAAGCACGGTGGCGGTCGGCTACTGAAACCGGAAAATTTACATTGCCAAGCTCGGGCGAGTCAGCAAGCCGACCTATATGGTCGAGAAGATTGACAACCTTCTGACAAATCGTATAAGTCCTTTGAAATCAATGATGGTTAAATTTTCAAAAGTAATTACCAAACAGCTTCTGAGTTTTAATTTCTCATTATCTAATTTTTATTAAACCTTACGAAACCAAAGAAGGCATCGGCTTCCGACGTTTCATCTTGACGGCAAAAACAGTAACCTTGATTATGGCAGTGAATATTATGGCAATCCATATGTTTTATTGTTTACCTGTTGATTTTTTCCTTGTTTCTTGAGGTTAATAATTCAATTTAAATTTCAGAGAGGGAGATAGTTTATGAAACTATCTCCCTTATTAACCTTGAATACTTTTTTAATTAGAAAAAGGCTAAGTTGGACATTCGCCAGCCATCGTCAAATTTTTGAAAAAAAGCTCTGCCCTTCCGCGCTGTTCTAAAATCCATCATATTATTGCCTCCTCCCCCAAATAAGTTATATTGATTTTTCTTTAGTGCTTCTTGTAGGTCTTGAGGAAGTTTTTTATATTCACTACTATTCGAATCGAACGCTTTTCCCAGTTTATTCGCTTCCCAGGTATAAGTAAAATCAGCACTTTTCATGCTTTCATTTTCGTCCTTCATTCCGGTAACTGACGGCGTTCCGCGAACGGCTAATGGAAGATATTCTTCATCTACCGGTAAATTCAAATCCTTCCAAAGTTGTCTCCCCGTATCGGTGATTTCCGCACGCGCATCAAAAAACCAATGTTTTAAATCGTCATCGAAGCGGGGCGCACCCATCGGGCGTTTACCAAGTTCACCATTTTCAAAATAAAGCTTAATAAATCCAAGTTGTTCCGCAACTAAAAGCTTTGGCTGCCGGTGCATAAAATCTTCTTTGGCTCTCGGAATGGCTTGTTCCAATGTTTCATCAGCCGATTTTTGGGCTATTCCCGCTCCGGCATTGGCAATACGCCCCCCAATATCAATAGGCATTTTTGAAATTACGGTGTAGCGCTTGTCTTTTTCAATTAATCCGGCAGCTGTGTTTCTGCTAAATCCGCCGATCAGTGAGCAGGAAACCGTTAGCAGAGTTGTTAATGTTAAGAAGGTTAGAGTTTTGTTGGCAAAGCGATCTTTAATTTTTATTTTTTTCATATTTTTTAAATCTCCATTAATTCTTTGATTTCGCGCCTAAATTAGATTTCTGATATTCTTTACTTATTGAAAAGTAGAGTTATTCATATGCTTTCTGCGGAGCGTTCAAATTAAGTAAAATGAACGCTGCCGAACGAAAAATATTTCCAAATCAATATTCGGCAAAATACCAAAGTGATGATACTGTAAGACTAATAAGTCTTATTTACAAGAACGCAGAAGCAGAATGTTTTTGCCCAGAAGTTTTCTTATTAGGAGGAAGCTTCTAATGGGAAAAGCAAAGCGAATGGAAAAGCACGCGCCAAAGCGGTTGGGTGAAAAATTATTAAGAATTCGTGAAGCCTTTGGGGATTCGCAGGTGGCTTTTTTAGAAAGATTGGGAAATCCTGAAGCGATTCTTCAAACAAGTATCTCCGCGTATGAACGAGGAAAGCGAGAGCCGCCGCTACTTATACTTTTGAAATATGCCAAAATAGCGAGTGTAGCAGTAGAGATATTAATAGACGATTCACTCGACTTAGACATAAAAAATAAATAATAAATTATATTGCAATTAATCTACAAAAATATAAATAGACTTTATATTTTATGTTGAAATAATTTTAATTTATTGAATAAATATAAAGTCTATTTATATTTATTCAATAAAAAAAATTTTTCATAAAACAGAATTCCACCATAAATAAACATTGCTTTATAATGTTTGACTTTGTTAAACTAAAATGAGTATCTGTTCCTGTGAAATACCTAGTAAAAAATGCTTGACAAAATTACAGGGAAGAACATACTATTTACAATTATTTTATGTAAATATGATTCTTGGAGGGAAGCAATGACAAAAACTTATAAACTCAGCAAGTTTTTGCATTCGTATTAGCCTTTTACAAAATGCATTTTTCTCTAAATGTAAATTTTTGTAAAAAACAAACCTTTGGCAACGATGCCAAACAATCCCCCATCATATTAGGAGACCTCTCTCCTTAAATTATGCCACTAGCCCGGCGAAAATGGGCTTATTTGAAAAATGAAAAATGTAATTTTGATAAAAAATGAAACTCAAATACTAAAATTAAAGATTTTTTTGAAACTTTTTAATAAAGTTTTCGTGTAAATAATGTTTATGTATAATGGCTTACACTTATGTAAGCCATTAATTGTGTTATAATTTAAGTTTACAGAAATGTAACTAATTTTAGTGGAGAAGAGTATATGGCAACATTGGAAAGACAAAAATATAACGTTAGTACAGTTTTGCCTAATTCTGTAAAAATACATTTTCAATATCCCAGAGAACTAAATGGTAGAATTGAAACAAGATTAGGTAATAGTTTTAAAGATAGTCTAATGGATTCATTAGATGGATTATCAAAAGTAGCTTGTGAAAACAAAGCCGACTTAGTATATGAAGCATCGAAAAGAAGTATCGAATTTGTAGGAAGTTATGATAAATCTTCATTCAAAGATGATTTTGGTAACATTATAAGTGCTTCCTTAAATCCGGTAGCCGCCGTTTTGGGGCATAAACGAATTGCTAAAATGGATACTAAGGCTAAACAAGTAATTGATGTAATTGATGTCGTTGACGAGAAAACTTCTGATGATGAAACTGTTAAAGTTGAAATAGATATTGAATCTATTGGTAATAACGAACATCCCGATGTTACCGTCCCTTACACTGATTTTTTGGATCATTTTCGGAAGCCTTTTACGGAACCCCGCATAAGAAACAAAATTGTTAAAGCTTATTCTGATAAGACAGAAATCAATAAAATTCTTCTGCGAACTTTAGAAAATTTATTTAAACATGAGTGGGATAAGCATACATTTGGGTTTATAGGCAATGAAGTTATTGAGTTAACTAACTTAAAGGAATTTACTAAAACAGACTTCGAAAAAGCTTATTCTAAGTGGATTTGTGTTGAATATATGCCACAAAAAAAGGTAAATATTTTGAAGTGGGTTAATGATACTGTAGATTTTGCCATAAGAAATCGAATAATGTCGCCGCATATTGCAATTATGGCAAAATATGCAAAGTTTAAAGATTATGAAGTACCTGCTTTAGTTGGAGAATTCAATCGTGCTGGAGCGTCCTTTATGAATTTTCCCAAAGGAAGTAAAAACTTCAAAGAGGCACTAGTAGTGCTTGAAAAAAGTTTAGCAAAAGATTGAGATCTTTCTGCTTAGAAAGAATATCCCAAACTAATGCTTTAAGTTTATAAATCCCAGCATTTCTAAGATATGTATTCTCATCTTAGATAGAATTACAAAAAAACATCATAAACAAAAGTTACTACTTTTTAAGTAGTAACTTTTGTTTATGGTGTGTATTATCAAAAGAACTTAAGGATGAACTCTGAATAATGCCTCCAGTATCTAAAATTATTAAGAACGACCCATTTTTGCGTGCATTTTGTGTTGATGCCAACTCAAAAGTATTTGATGTATCTGGCTTCTTTACGCCAATTTCAATTAAAGACCAACTTATTAGATCATGTTGGTTAATTGAAAAATCCTTTAATTTAGGGATAATATCAAAAAATACAAACTTATTAATTGTTGGAGCAGGTCCTTCTGGTGTAGCTGCTGCAATAACTGCCAGGAATAAAGGGCTTAAAAATATTACAATAATAGAACGTAGTAAAGCTGTTGGTAGTATTTTACAAACAACTTCTCGTAATATTGATTTTGTTCAATATGATTGGGCATCTGAACACTGGAATAAAGGAGTCTTTCCTTTAGATAAAACTAAAAATCCTATTCCTTTCGTCTTAGAAAGTGATGAACCCAGCAAATCAATAAAAATCATTGAAGACTCGTTACTTGCAGCAGATATTACGCCATATTTCGGGATTGAAGTAGAAAAGCCAACCTTTAATAGAGGAAGGGTTCAAATCAACTTTAAATCTATAATAAGTAATAGCAATGGAGGCACTCCCAAAACAACAGAATTTGATATGGCTCTATCTTGTGTCGGATTTGGTTCGGAAATAGTTCAAATCAAAAAAAGTAAGTTTAGAGGATACAAATTCTGGGAGCTTAATAATCATTCTGAATATGCCAAAAATTTTGAACAGAATATTTTGATTAGTGGGGGCGGCGACGGGTCGCTGCAGGACTTTCTGCTTTTGGCAACTAAAAAGCAAACGGCTAAAGACATTTATAATGCATTAAGAATTCCTGCCGCTTTAAAAAAGGAGATTGAAAAAACAATTTTTGAAGTTGAGGAAAGGCTAAAAAGAAAAGAAGTTTGGTTAAATAAGAATAGTCCTAATTTTCAAACGGAGTCTTGTGAACTTTATGGGAATTTGCAGAAGATTCATAAAGAACAAGTGGTCAAAGCCTTATCAAATTCAAAAGTGCAAAAAAATCTTGAAAAAATGCTTACAAAACTAGTGATAAACGGAAATTTAAAGTTGGCATTTTCCTGTAACCATTTTTCAGCCTGTTATCCACTAAATAGATTTTTAGTAATTCTTATTGAACAATATCTTAAGGAGAATAAAGCTATTAATCCATTTCTTAGTAATTATAGAATTGAAAAAATAGAAAGTTCTGATAAAAAGTTACACATTTGTAATTTTAATGAAGCTGAATGTGCTGAGTATAATCATACAGTAAGTTTTAAACACCAGTGCAAATGTGACTTTAAAGCTAATTCCACATGCGTTTGTAAAACTAAACCTCACAAAGATATTAAGGCAAATTTTGATAAGATTGTAGTTAGATTTGGAATTGGTAAAATTACCCCAGCTTTTGGAAAACCCCCTGCCTTACCAGGAATGCAGATATTGCCATATTCGCTTCCAGAGTCTGAAATATAAGATTTTTCTTCATTATAGTGGTTAGGAATATTTAAGATTAATTGTTTTAACTAATTTTTAGTTATCGTCGGTTATGAAACGAGCGGCTATGCTCGCTGGTTTGAGCACATGCTCTTTGAATTAGGAATTGAAGTCTGGGTTGGCGATGCCGCCGAGATTTCTCGACTTGGCAAACGACGACAAAAGAATGATCGGCGCGATGCTGAACATATTCTCGATTTAATGATGCGGGGTGAGTTTCCTAAACTCTACCGGACAAGTGAGAAAAGCTGTGGGATTTTGCGGCTTCTTCGACATCGCCACAAATTAGTTAAACACGCGACGATGGTCAAGAACTCTTTGCGGCAGATTCAGATCGAAACCGGAAAGTTGATGCCGGAAAGTTTAGCAAGCAAAAAAGGCAAACAGAAGTTTCGCGCTTTAAAACTGCCGCCGCTGCTTGCCAACGAGCGCGACCGGTGGCTGGAACTGCTGATTGAAATTGAAAAGCAGATTTCTGAACTTGAGCGGGAACTGAAATCAGAGGCAAAGACGGACAAGCAAGTGCAGCGATTATTGACGCATCCGGGAGTCGGAATCTTGACAGCTTTCTGCCTTGTTCATACTTTGGGGGAAGTCGGTCGGTTTGCGACGGCGCGAAAGGTTGCCGCTTATGCCGGACTGGAACCGATGGAACATTCATCGGGTGAAAAACGCCGTTACGGAAAGATCAGCAAAGCCGGCAATCGGCTTCTTCGATTTCTACTCGGCGAAGCGGCACATATGGCAGCCCGGTCAGACGAAGAGTTAAAGCAATTCTTTCGTCGTTTGAAAACTCGCTGCGGGATGTCAAAAGCGATTACGGCGACGGCGCGGAAACTACTGATTCGGTGTTTCATTATGCTGCGCGACCAAATAGATTACACCGAATTTCGGCGAAGAGGGATCGAAGTTCGTTCTGCCCGAAATTTACACATAGGTTAGGAAAGAAATTTCCAATGCCTGCATTCTGATTGGGCGAGCGAATCTCTCGACTTTGAAGTCGAGAGTGCGAATCAATCCTCATGGGCCTATTTGCCCGCATAGATGATTGACCGTGAAAAACATTGGTCGAGTGAGGAAATCAGATAATTGAAAAATAGGATGACGAATTCAAAATCATCAAACAGAAAACAAAAAAAACGGGCTAATCGGCGCGGACGCGGAAGTCTGTGTTTGACATCTGTGCCTGCTTCATAGATGTGTAAATCCATTCTACGGCAAATTTGTGATTCCAGCTAAACGCTTGACAAATCATAATTTAGGTAGATAAGGTAAAAATTTGAAAATTGGATTTACACAAAAAATCAGACACTCCCTTTAACGAATTTAACACTATTACCTATTTTTACACGTATCTCGGCTATATGCCAACGCCGCATTAGCCTGTAATTTCATATCAAGTTGATTGAATCTATAAAATTCGCACTTTCTAACTTATTTTGTCAATACACCTAACTTTTAGGGCAAAACCCCTCATAGTTATGGTAATCTGTTTTCTTTGTCATAAGAATGTAATTCATTTGTCATAACTTGAAAAGAATTCCCATCCCACTTAAAAGCAGTTTTATAGAAACTTTTAGGGCAGCAAATTGGTGAATCTTCACCATTGAACTCTTCAATAACTAAATTATTATTATCTATATATACATCTTTGAATCCTTTAACATCCCATTTTCCACTTTCATAACTCCAAAGTAATTTAGGTTTTGAATTATCAATTGTGTAAACAAATAAACAGCTGGGCATTGCTCTATTAGGCAACAGTATTGATAATACTAATACAGCCTCTTCTATGTTATCCCCAGTTAAATCAATATAACTATTCACATCAACCGCTAAGTCAAATTGATCTGCTTCATCATTACTATTAGAAGAAATTTGATTATTTTTAACTACAAGATTTTTTCTATTTCCAAAATACTCTTTATATTTTGTCGGAATATACGGATGTGTAAAATTCTGAAAATCAATTCTACGAACATTATCATTAATGTTTTTTGGTGCTATTTTTTCAGTAAGATTCTCTGATTTCTGAAAATTACTTCCTGTATTAATATTTATTAATTCGGACCTTTGTTTTTCGATAGTATTATTACAAGCTATAAATAATACTGCAAAAAAAAGGCAAAATATAATTACTATTTTACTATTCATAATACATACTTTTATAAAGATCAGTTAAAATGTTAGTTTTTAAAGCTGATTTTTTATTTTAATTCAATTTATCTTTAATTCTTATCCTAAATTTGGAAAATAACCGTAAATTTTTAGCATTAATATATGGACTACAAAAAACATTTTTTTTACAATATACTTTTTAATTCCAGTTATTGCCCATCCCCTAACAATCTTTATTCTAATTATAGGTTCTCCAAGATAAATAATCGAACAAGATTAGATTAGACTGTAGGTAGAATTTTGGAAAGTTAATTTTTAATAAACTTCCAACATTTGATAACCCTAGTCTGACTTGATATTTCAAGTTATCCCAATTTAGCTAATCTGCCAGAGATGCCTATTGGTATTTTAACTTTTATATCAATATTATTGACATTCAAATGTAGCAACTATCTTGGCAAAAGTAAATATAAGAGATAAAATCCTTCTTATTATTAGACCTTAATTTGTTCCTTGATAATCTGCATAATGTGGATTCCAGTATTACCAAAAACTATTATAGTCAATTTTTTTATTTAGCATGGCTGACAATATACTCATAAACATCCTGCAATCTTCTATAATAGTAGTTCCGCAGTTGAACGAAGAGTCAACAACTTATGGGCTTATTAAAAAACTTAATAGCTCTAAGTTCTTTATTTTCAATAAACCTGTGTTTAACAATATTTCAACTGCGTAAATCCTAACTAAATAAATTGCGCTCCAACAAGCAGTTTTTATTTCAAAAAAACCTTAATAAAATGTTAATAAAAAAGTTGCTTTTTTATTAACATTTTATTTGTTTAACTTATAAAAACGGGTTAATTGATAAGAAACTAAGCTGACTCATCTTCCATAACAATCATAGAACTTTTTATAGCTAGGAGCCCAATCATTATAAGCTTTTCTTCGCTTAGTACGGTCTGGTGCATACTGTACTAACTTTTCTAACTCAGTAGTACCTGGATAAGCTAATATCCTCCTTGCAGCTATCCGTCCATTAACTAGCGGATCTCCGGTAAAAGTAGCTGGTTCCCATGTTAATTTATCAGGCGAGGTTGTAGGCTTATAAAGTATTCCATAAACATTATCCCCTCCAATCCCATCAAATTTTTGTATATCGGATATATCCAATTCACCTTTCTTAACTCCTTTTTTTGTCCATTTTACATTTATATGAAAAGGTCCTACGTCCCATTGATCAGGTTGATCAATATATCTTTTAGGTTCCTTTACAGTTCCATTTATATTAGGGGATGGTTGAAAATTAAATCCAGTTTCAAATTGCCAAGTAACAGATAAAGCTTCAACAGATACTCCTTCAAATCTACTGATTTGCTTTATTAAGTCAGCTGCCGCTTTTGTTATTCCTGAAGAGCTTACTCCTGTACGTTTTGCACAATCAGAAAAATTATCTGGAAGTGGGGCATTTACTGTTTCAATTGTACGTGCACCAGGAAGCGGCGGCGGTGCCAATGGAGTAATCCCTGCCGTGTTCATTTGCCAGAAATAAATCGGTGTTCCTGTGAATCCTCGGTAATCACGTCCTCCTCCAAATAGATTTCCTAAGAATCCTGTCAGGAATCTTTGCCATCCGGTTTGTTGGCTAGTTCCGGTTCCGCCTATCCACCCCCCAGGAAATCCGCCAGTTGAATTAAAGCCTACCTGGTTTCCCCAATTTAATCCGCTCGGATCAGTGCGGTTGACCGGATCATTTGCCGTATAAGCATATAAGTTTAGGGTTTGCGGATCAAGAGGATTTACCGAACTCATCTTGATTGGATCAACTGTTGTAAATCTGCCCTGCGATGAATCGTAAAAACGATTTACAGCATAATCCAGTCCTGTTGAGGAACTCCGGTCATAGCTAGTAAAACGGTTATTGATCGAACCGGTCGTTTCACTTTCCAATTCAGTGCCGAATGGCAAAGTCGTCTGTTCAGAATGAGTTCCAGCACCGGGATCAGTAACAAGACGTGTTCCTAAATGATCGGGATGATCAAACTGAACATTTTCTCCGTTAAAAGTTCTATCCTGTGTTGCCAGTAATGCTCCACCCATATAGATATAATTTTTAGTCCAGAGCAGGACATTCCCGGCAGCTTCCATAAATTCACTGATGACCGCTCCGCCTTCCCACGCATAATATGTCAGATTGGTTGAATTTTCGTCGCCATCCTGGGTAATTAACCGTTCTCTACCGATTCCGTAGGTATATGTGGTTATAGTTTGATAATTGTCATTTTTGACTTTAATCAACTTGCCTGCCGCGTCGTACTGGAATCGCAAAGCACTTCCGTCGGCTTTGATTATTCTGGTTTGATTACCAGCCGCATCATACTCGAAACCGCTGGTGGTAATTCTATTCGATGTTTGATCAAAGGATAAGGTTTCATGTCCGTCGCGCGGAATCTGAACACTTTGTCCCCGCGGCGAACTGCTGCGGCGAATGTATGCCGAAGGAACGGCGACATCACTATTTGTTCCAAGTTGGTGGGTTATATTCGTTCCGGTTGAGCTTTGCCGAACCGTCCATGTTCCGGTAGAAGGAGTCCAGACTGCCATATCCGCCTTACCGTCTCCGTCATAGTCCGCCGGTACAAGCACATCTCTGGCGGCATCCGAACCAAGGACAGATATTAAAACCTGTCCATTTGAACTTTGCAAAACATACCAGGCATTATTTGAGGGACGCCAGACCGCTAAATCGGTTATATTATCGCCATCGTAATCTGCCGGAACCGGAACATCGCCTGCTTGTCCAAAGTGCGGCTGCAAAACTTGCCCGTTTGTACTTTGCAAAATAAAAATATACCAATCTCCCTGAGACGGGCGCCAGACGCTGATGTCCGCCTTTCCGTCGCCGTCATAATCTCCGACAATTGGAATATCCCCGAATCGTTTAGCACCAAATGTTATGGCATACCAGGTCCCGTCAGAGCTTTTTAGAATATACCACTCGCCGGTTTCAGGTCGCCAAATAGCAATATCGGTCTTGCCGTCGCCATCATAATCCGCCGGCACAATGGCATCGCCTTTTACTCCCCACTGTTGAGACACAATAGTTCCCGTAGAACTTTGTAATATAGTCCAAACCCCATTTCCCGGATTCCAAACAGCAATATCAGTTTTGCCGTCGCCATCATAATCTCCCGGCGCAATTTGATTCCCGGATGCGCCGAGTTGGAGAGTATTATTCTGTGCCGTCTGTCTGTTATAAATAGTCCAATTTGCATTCGTTCTGCTCCAGGTAGAAAAATCAGCTTTGCCGTCGCCGTCAAAATCAAACGGCGTTCCCGGAGTTGTCAGATTTGAATTTTCATTAGTTTTTAAATTTTCCGTTTCGACTTTGTTCGATTCGGAAACGGCTTTGTTTTCTGGAGCAGAGATACTTTTTTCATCTGTTCCTTTACCTGCTGCGCTATTATCCGGTTGCCCGGTATTCTTATACAAAGATAATAGTGATTCGGAGCCATTTTTGGTCTCTTCTCTTTTTATTAAACCATTAACATTTTCCAAAAGATTGTCTTTAGTTACAATCGATGCCATCGGAATGGATTCATTTATTATTTTATCCTGTTCGGTCTTATGCTTAGCGTCCTGATTATTTGAGCGTAAAGCTTCAAACCCTAAAGAATTTACATTATACCGGTTACCATAACGGTCGTAGCTGTAAATTTGTGACCAGGTCTGGTTTAATCCGCCAGTAACCTTTTTAAGACGGCTTAGCTTATCAAATTCGTAGGCACGATCCTTGTTGCGGTCGAGATTGTTAGTAATACCCGTAATCTGTCCGCTTCCGCCTGTCGAACATGAACACTGCTGGTATTGATAAGAAAGATCCAGAAGCGCGGTAGCTCCTTTTAGAACTTTCTGGTTTTCAAGCAAATTCGTTTGCGAATTATAGTTATAAGTTTCCGTTATTTGGTTGGCTCCTGCCGGTCCAATTTTTACTGATGTTACCTGAGATGCGGCGTTGAAAATAAAATTCGATGCATAATCAACCCCGTTTACTTTTAATCCTTTAATACGTCCGGCGGTGTCGAAATCATTATGAATTATTTTTCGAGGTTCTCTGCCGTCTGTAGTAGAATCCATACCATACTGCGACGGATAAGTAACATCGGTAATCCGGCTCAATGAGTCATATGAGTAATTTGTTTTCATCGGGAAATCGGGACGACTTGCCAAAGTTGTCTTCTTTTCAGCAATTCTTCCAAAAGGGTCGTAACCGAATTCATTGGTAACAACTCTTTGAGGATTACCGCTCACCGTATTTTCGGAATAAATACTCTTGATCCGAACGACATTTCCGGTTGGTTCGTATTCAAAATTTACTGTCGGGCTCGGCAAAACTCCGGTTGTTCCGGTTATGTCATAACTGATAGAAAATACTCGATTTAATGGATCTATGGGCAACCAATGAAATGCAGAATTATGATATGAATAGATTGTCTTTACGCCTCGGGCATCAGTCATTGTAGAAATATTCGAAATGTCATCATATGTAAAATAATCCGACCACAGTCCTGTTTGTTCGCCGACGAAAGCTCCGTCATCAGCAAGAGTCGCTTTGGTTTCCGCCATTTTTTGATGAGTCATGCGTCCAAGCGAATCATATCGGAATTTTCTCTCTTGCGCCCCTTGTTCAGTGCGAATTAAACGTCCCAAACGGTCGTAAAAATACTTGGTCAGCAAACCGTTTGTACTTACCGAACCGTCCCCGTCGGGATTAGGTTCCACAACCTCCGCAATATTCCCGTCCGTGTCAGTTCTATACCATTTTTCTTTTCCGGTCGGATCTTTTACCCGGGAGGTATGTCCCAAACCGCTAGATGCGACATTGGGGCGCGAAATTTCATCGAAATAATTAAAACTTTCGCTTCCGTCCGGTTTTTTTGTTTTCCAAACCCTTCCTATCTCATCATAAAAGACCTGCGACCAATGCACGCCCTGGGTGCTTTCATTGCTTCTGAAAGGATTCGAGCTTTTTTCAACGCGACCTAAATTGTCGTATTTTGTTTCAACAACGTCATATATCTCATTACCGCTTTCAATGCCTGATAACGTTTCCTGGCGATACGGCATTCTCAAACCATTTACCCTGCTGATTTGCTTGCCGGCAACTGCTCCGGTAGAGGTATAAGCGGTTTGTGAATACACTCGACCTAAGTCATCAAAATCGTTAACCGAGTAGGCTCCGGTCGGAGCAATCGTTTTTTTCAATCGCCATGTTTGTAGATCGTATTCAAAGGTAGCTGTCTGCTGATCTGCATCCGTAATTGAAAGCGGAAGTCCCGTATTATAGTCATAAATAGAAGTTGCCCCAATAGATGAGTTCGCAAAACTGCCGCTTCCCTTACCAATTGCTGTAGGATAAGCATAAGCAGTTGCGGAAGTATAAGTGTTAAAACTCAGATTTACCCCAACCGAGGAAGGATTATAAAGAATAATGTTTCCGGTTGAACTATAAATACGTCCATCATTATATTGCCCGTCAAGAGTAGAATTAGAAACTTTACTATATTTAATTATATTGGATAAATTACCTCTCTCATCTGAAAACTCTGCGGAACAAGAAGAATTGGGAAAAGTGTTGCAAGGACTGGTACTCTGGATTACGGAATAATCTCTATTAATAGGAGCTACATCATAAGTATATTTTGTATAGTCAATTCGATTGCTGTTTCCATCAAACACTTCAACAATATCCGGCAGATTAATTATTCTAGGTTTGTTCCAATCACTTTCTGTAAGAGGATTATCATTTTTATCAAGATATTGTGTTTTCGTTTTTCTTAAAACTTCACCGCTATATCCTGTTTCGCGCATCTCCAGGACACGATTATAAGGACCGAAAACATCATAAAATGATTTTTTCGATAATGATACCCCGTTATCAATTTCCGTATGAGTAATTGAATTGGGTCGTAGCACCGTTAGGTTGTAGGTAGCCGCATTATTGTGAGCCGGAAAAGACAATGTTCCGGTTCCCCAATCTGTTTCATCTTTCGATCTTAAGGTAAAATTATTTCCATCATAAACTTCAGTCTTGAATGTAACCCCGTCCTTGACACTATCTGGAATATTATGAGAATACTCGACGGTCTTGCCTTGCCCATACGGCAGAATAACAGTTGTTGTTCGAGGATTGCTTGTCCAATCGACAATATACTGAGTTACTGCCGGAGAACTCGGATCAGACATTCCGTCCCAAGTTTCCGAAACAGTCGGATATTCCGGAATATCGCTTATCGAAGTTGCTGCATTTTCCGGGTATGAATAAATTCGTTGACGCGTAACTTGTCCTGAAGAAATTACTCCGGTTGTCGAATCAAAACTCATTCCTTTATGTTCTTCTATTTTACGAATCATTCCGTAAGAAGAATAAGAATCCGTCGCTCCGAACCAGTAACCCGTATTTGTCGCCGGATAATATATCGAAGATAAAACTTTTATAGAATTATTATTGTCCCGAACTTTGGGAGTTAGTCCGCTGAAGTTATATGCCAGAGTGTGATTTTTATAATTGAATATAGCAAAGGTTCTTTGGGTAGTTACTCCATTTTCATCTTTTAATCCCGGACCGGTAATACTTTTCAAATAATATTTACCGTTTTCTTGAATGTAATTAAATTTATAAATTCGCCCAAGTGTATCTTTTATAGTATCTATCGTTCGACCATCTTCATAGGCACCCACCTGGTTATTTATCGTAATGTAATTTCCGTGTTTATCAGTAATTTTAACAGGAACCATCCTCATGACTCCATCTACCGTGGGACTGTTCGGCGAGGTTTTCCAATCTCTGTATTCAACAGTTGTTCCATCTGGGTATTTAAGCGTTGTGATAGCATAAGAAAAATAATATTGTCCTGATTGATAATGAAACTGTGAATATGTGCGTGCTTTTATAAATGAACCGTCGTTACTTTGTCCTTCTATTACCTTATAATTACCTTCGGTTTTTACAGCTCCGGTAAAAGATCTTACTGAACCGTTTCCGTCAAATTGAACAATACTGTTGCCTCCAAAATTAAGAATTTTACCAAATCCGAGAGTCCAACCCGGTGCAGGGTTATCTTTGTTCATATCAAACGAAATATCCTGTCCCATTTTAGTCCAAACCCGTGAGTTATAAGTTAAACCGAGATTTAAATCCAGTCCGGCACGTCCTGATACCGCTAAAATCGGTGCTGTAATGCTAAAATTACTATTTAACTTCGGTTTTCCCGGAGTATCGCCCCGCAGATTAATCGGTTCAAATGCGTAGCCGATATTGCCTGGCTCCCAATCTAGATACGGGAGTAAATTTTCCGGGGTAGAATTGTCTTTATATTGTGGAGTTTCTGAATCTTTTACATTATCGGAAAAAGATGATTCGCTTACAGATATGGTTGAAGTTTGATCTTTATTCGCTCCTTTTACGGTAATTTTATACTGTCCGGTAGTTTCAAAAATATAAATTCCGGTTAGCCCTGTCTGAGTTTCGCCGTCCGGTTTCTCGATTTCCCAATCGAGCATAACTCCCGAAACAGGGATATCATTTATATTTACCGGAATCGCATCGAGTTGAATATACTCTCCTACAGTCATGGAGTCAGGAAAATTGCTTTTAATTTCGACTACCTGGGCATCACGCATTTCCTGTGTTTCCTGCACAGGTGTTTGTTGTCCGGCAAGATATTTGTAAATACCTTGAACTAAAGACTCATACCATCTGCCGGAATAAAAAGCCACCGTGGCGTTTTGATGTAAGTTGACAGCACTACCAATAATCAATTTGGGAGATGCCGGCATGGAAATTGTCAGAAGACAGATAATCAACAATGAGCTTATAACAGGACTCATCATTTTCTTAAAATTTACTGACCAAAAAGAAATTAACAGCAGAATATAATTAATTATCTTTGCTAAAAAAAATGATTTTGTTTGAATATCTTTTAAGTTCATTTGTTTTGATTTTATTGCTGGTGAAGTATTTTTTTGAGTTTTTATTTTATTAATGCTCTTTTCGGTCATATATTCCTCACGAATTGTTATTTGATTTTTCTAAATATTTTTTTATCTTTTAATTTTTCACTGGTATGTTTTCAAGCAATTGATCCGGTTTATTATGCCTGATGACTTTACCTGCAATGGCATTCGTCTGCGTTATCGTTTCAGCAGGTTGATGTCCTTGCTTTTGTTTCTATTGATTTTTTGATTACTTCTCTTGTGTTTAGACATAGTTATTCCCTAAATTTCTTCCAGAATTAAATACACTTCTTCTGTAAAGTTAGGTTCTTTAGATTTTTATGATTGGTTTGAAAACTCTTTTTGAATTTAATTCTGACTTTGAGAATAAAACTTGTGAGTTAAAAACAACCGCTTTGTATTAAGCTGCTTCATAAAAACTGAATTTTTATGAACTAAAACTACCTGTGAAAAATTATTTAATGCCTTAATGTAATTTATTAACAGCAAAAAATGTTATAACTTATCGAACAGATGCTCGTCAAACCGGATTCTCCATTTTTAATTTTTTGTAACAATCTGACTTTTTGTTCTTTAAGTTTTAACCTACTATTAGAACTTGGATATTGACCAAAATAACTGAAAGATAGAAAATTCGGGTGGTTTTTATGAGGCAAGATAACAGGTAAAACTTCCCCGGATAAATACCAAATCAGATTACAGTTTCCGGGTTGAATTTTTGTGGATATTCCACCGGCGTTAGATTGCCGATTGCCTCAGGCATCCAGAAAAAGAAATACATCGCGGAAATAGTCTTGGGTGTCCCCGTAAAGAAACTTTTCCGGTTCATATGGAGGATCATAAACGACTAATTTCCGCCAGCCAGCCGGGGTTTCAATGTATAAATCCTCTACATCGATTTTGTAAATTATACCGATGTCTTCAAGTGATTCCTTAAGATACCGGTCATACATTTTAACCACTTTCCCGATATAATGACGGCACGGATTATCTACTTCGATACATTGCGGGTAATCCTCGGCTCTAAGTTTGTGGGTAACTACCGCCTGTCGGCAGAAAGGACTGTAAACTTAAACTTCAAAGAAATTGAGCGGAAATCTGTTTGTTTCCATATCGATAGTGTTATCTGCCAGGTATTGCGTTTCGATTCTGTTTTCATGGCAGATGATCTTACATAACTCAATTTCTATGGGAATCGTAAGAAATTTGCAAAACAGCCGTGTAACGTCCTGTAGATCTCGTAGTTCAAAATATCTTGGCTCGTTTTCTTCCAAATAGATTCCATGCGTGAAACTTCCTTCGATTAAGGGGTACTAGGCACAAAGGCGTAAATTTTTTACTATAGGGTATTTAATGCAATAAACGGTTTCAGAGTTTAGGTATTTATAGTGTTTTCAGTAAGTTACTTGTATTTAATGCAATGTCATCCCCTACGTTAGATTATCGTTTTATCGCATTAAATACAGTAGATATTTAAAGAGTATTGCATACAAATCATATTGTATGCCTGTATTGTATGCAATAAAACGCCCAAAATAAAGAAATTCAATCGAAAATCATCAAAAATGAATGAAAATAGTCGGATTGTGTGAAAAAGTGGGTTGCTTAGAATAAAAAAATGAGCCGTTGTAATACCCCAAATAAGCGATTGGGAAAACGGCTGAGCCAATTGTCCGGCATTTCTTAAATTCAAGTTTGCGCGGGAGTTTAGCCGGCAAACTTTTTCCAATCGAAAAGCCTTTTGCAGCGACCATATTCGCAACGGGCGAAAACTTTTCGCGCTTCGCGCTTTATTTTTTCCGACGGGTTGAGTGCCAAAATCTTCCATAGACTCGAATCTATTCCCATCAGTTTACAAATTTTGACGTGCCTTTTCCATTCCCTCTGCATTTCAATATTTTCCGCCGAATAACCGTTTTCCCGCAAACAACGGTCGTAAAAAACCATCGTTTGCGGAATATAATAAGCGAGGTGACGATAACCTTCGACGGCTTTCGGTGGCGAATAATAATCGGCACTTTCTGCAGCGGAAATATCAACGTCCAAACCTTCGGCAACAAGCGACGTTTGTTGAAAATCAATCCAGTTTCCGATTTGCAAAGATTCCTGAGCGCAGCCGACCAATTTCTTTTCAATCAAAATTTCCAATCTCTTTCCTATAAAATCCAAAGGCACGACAATCGTTTTTGCAAAAAATGATTCTTTAAATCTTTCAATCGAAAATCGCTTCAAAGCCCTGATAATTTCAAGAAAATCTTTAATGATAAGTGATTGCTTAATCAATTTTTTCGTTCTCAAATTTTCGAGTTGTAGGACATCAACCAACAGTGTAAAAAGATAAGATCGGAAGGGTGCGCCGAAAGACCGATAGGCATCGGAAACTTCCAATGCGGCATCGGAAATCTTCTCCCAATCTCGCTGAAAAACTGCTTTACGCATAGCTTTTTTAAAGTTTCGCCGCGCTGTGTAGTATCTTCCGGCATGAAAGTGCGCTCTGCCCATATGAAGAAAAACAAAATATAAATTATCGGAAGAAAGTTCGGCGGCGCGGACAGCTTTTAAAACGAAGGATGGAAGTCCCAGACTATTAAGGGCTTTGATGCGCCACAAAGCGATTTCTTCAGCCGAAAAAATATCATCTACCGCTTTTTTAACCACATTCGTTTTATCCTCAGTTTTTTCGGGGCGATGATGCGTTTCGAGCCAATTTTGGGTAAAAATACGCATATCGCCGTGAATTAGATAACCGCCCTTTTTTTCGAGTAACCTTCCGGCACTTGTGCTCGGTGGTTCGGCGTATAAATCGTTCCAGATTATTTCTTCAATATCAATACGCTCTATCTCAGGGCATAATTCAAAATCAAGCCCTGAATAGCCAATTAAAGCGAGTGGACGGTTCACAATCAATTGAGTGAGAAGGCGGCGTTTGTCTGGGTCGAGTAACCCCTCGTGCTTTAAGGAAAACATTGGGGTTTGTTCCATTCCGGGTTCGGTGCTGCCGTGAATTTTGAAATAACAATGTTGCAAATCGGAAAGGCTGAGGGATTCCTTTACTTGGTCCCCGGTAACGACTTTCGTGTGTGAAACACCAAACTTTTCAAGTGCTGCGTCAATGCAGCAGTCATAATTCGTGGTGATTATCGAATAAATCAAACCGTTTTTCAGCCCTTCAGCGAGAGCTGCGTGAATCGTGTTAGGACGGCGCGCCGTATAGAGTTTGTTGATTAAAATATTGGCTTTTTCCTCGGATGGGCAGCATTCCATTAAATGCTCAAACGGCATTCCCGAAAATTCTTTCGACCAAATCAGCCCGAAGATTTTCCCCAATAATTTTTCCTCGACCGCCGACAACTCAAGTCCTTGTTTGAAAAGCACCGAATACATCGCCCGCGTAAAATCCTGACCAGAGGGTAATCCCGTCGGTTGCCAGAGCGAAACGCCCGACCCGACTAAAACCGTCGGTATTTTTGAAAAATTCCCGCGCCTTGAGATTAAATTTCTGATTTTCTTTTCTGCTTTGTCTGTTAAAACATTGCTGTTTTTGTCAACGGTCAGCGGAATGGTCGTAAAAGGCATATCAAGCAATCGCGGCACGATTGGCAAATACCGCTTATAAAATCCATATTAAACTTATTTCCATTATAATCTAAACAAAATATATTAATAAACCTTTACTTAAAACTAGTGTAAAATCTACGAATTTGCAAGAAAAAATTTCAGTACAGAGGGTTAAAGACTATACCTGAATGGTATAAGCTTTAGTTTTGGAGATCAAAATTTTTATTGTTTCCTGATAAGAACTTGTGAACTCCTATTAATATAATTTAACGCATCAAAATTAGTAAGTTAAACGTAATGTTTTCAAAAACTTTCTAAACGTAAGTTTATATTGTTTGATTCATCTTATTTACAAAAGTTGATACGGTTAATCTATGAACTCCTAGAATTCTTCCGATAGCACTATAAGAGACTTTTTTATCCAAAAGTTCTTTAATTTTTTTCTCCTGTCCGGTAAGCTTGGTTTTAGCAGATCTGCTGCCTTTAGGACGACCTAAAATTACCCCTTCAGCGCGTTTTCTGGCTAAGGCTTCTTTTGTTCTTTGGGATATTAAGTTGCGTTCTATTTCAGCGGACAATCCGAAAGCGAAAGCCAAAACTTTAGAATTAATATCACTACCCAAACGATAATTGTCTTTGATGGTCCAAACTTGGATGTCTCGATTCATACATTCATTAAGAATACCCATTATCATTAAAAGATTTCTCCCTAAACGGGATAGTTCCGAACAAACCAAAATATCGTCTTTTTTCAACCTTTTTAATAATTTGCCTAATTTTCTGTCTTCAATCTTTTTTGAGCCGGAAATTGTTTCCTCAATCCATTTATCAATAACAAACACATTTTTCTCGCAAAATTGATTAATTTCATAACGTTGGTTTTCTACTGTTTGTTTATCTGTGCTGACGCGAATATATCCATATATCATATTGTTTTTCCTGTTTATTTTAATTGTAAATATTTGTATAAATTAAACCAAAATAGATGTAAATAAACATAAACAATTATTTTCGACAAATTTCCAGCCTTTTTATTAGACAGAATAGTAATGAA
>JBGTKR010000401.1:0-1718 GCA_041744535.1 Pyrinomonadaceae bacterium | reverse complement strand
AAAAAATTCGCGCCCGTCTGTCCCGATTTCGTCGTCGAACTTCGCTCGGAAACCGACGCGCTCAAAAAATTGCAGGAAAAAATGGAAGAATACATCGAAAACGGCGCGTCTTTGGGTTGGCTGATTGATGCCGGAAAACGCAAAGTTTATGTTTATCGTCCAAATGTCGGAATCGAAGTTTTGGAAAATCCGACAGAAATTTCGGGCGAACCTTTGCTCGAAGGTTTTAAGTTGAAGTTGAAAGAGATTTGGGAGTAAAAAATTATGCAAGTTACAGTTGAAAAAATAGAAAGCGAAGTAAAACAACTATCAAAGGAAGATTTGCGAAAAGTCAGTGAGTTGGTTGATTCGCTTTTGGAAAAGGAACAAGTTAAACCGAAGATGACCGAGGAAGAGTTTTTGAAAGAACTTGAGGCGGAAGGTTTTATCGGTAAAGTTCCTCCGCCGATAACCGACTTTTCGCGTTATGACGAATACGAACCCGTAACCGTGACGGGCGAACCGATTTCGGAAATGATCGTTCGGGAGCGGCGTTAAATGTCATTTTATTTTTGCGATTCGAGCGCGCTGGCAAAACGCTATGTCGCCGAAACAGGTTCGGGTTGGCTGAGAGCAACAATTGATCCGCAAGCGGGCAATTATGTTTTCATCGCCCGAATTACATTTGTCGAAGTCATTTCGGCAATTTCGCGCAAAGAACGCGGCGGACATCTTTCCGCAACCGATGCCGCAACCGCGAAAAAGCAGTTTGAAACTGATTATTCAGCCGAGTTTATCAATATTGAAATTACGGAAAGTCTAATTCTCGAAGCCGCCCGATTAGCGGAAAAACACGCTTTGCGCGGCTATGATGCAGTTCAACTCGCGGCGGCACTTGAAACTCAAGCCAAACGCACGGCGCGAAGTTTGCCGCCTTTAACTTTGCTTTCCGCCGACACGGATTTGAACGCGGCGGCGGTCAGCGAAGGTTTGACGGTTGATAATCCGAATAATCATTGAGAGATTTGGCGAACAACGATTTTATTGGACATTGTTAAGTTCGGCTAAAAAATCAGCGGCGGAAATTTCTGTTTGCGGATCGTAACTTTCATCTTGCAAATCCTTTTTCAGATTTGTCAGCGAACTTTTGAAACTACTAAGGATTTCCGATTTTTTGACGCGCTTTTTGAGTCTGGCGAGTTCGTTTTGCAATCTTTCCCAACGCTCGATCGGCACGAGAACTGCGTCTTTTTCTTTAATATATTGAATGTCTTGCATAATGTCCGTTCGTGGAAGTTTTTGAAAATTTGATAAAATAGTAACACACAAGTTGTCGAATTTTCATCTGATAACTTTGGAAGGATTTTGCAAAAGACGAACAAGCGGAAATTTTAGCCGCTTGAATTGATTTAGAGTAATTTATGAAAACAGCAAAAATATTTATCGTTTTAATTTTTCTTCTGGCTTTTGCCGTTTGCATTTCGGCGCAAGAGCAAACGCCGAAGATTATTTGGACAAATTTGCAAGCCGAATATGAAAAAATTGAAGATGTAAAACCTTTTATTTTAATTGAAGGAGCAAAACCGATCTTTGTTGTTTATTTTCCATATTTGGCTAATACGCTTCGTTTTAATGAACAAGCAAATGTGTGGGAAAATCAAAATCCAATTTTATGCGGTTATGCCGGAAATGAAACTGAACCAACTAAACTTAATCCGAAAAAGAAAATTTCGGTTGAT
>JBGTKR010000400.1:0-12143 GCA_041744535.1 Pyrinomonadaceae bacterium | reverse complement strand
GTTCGTTCGGTTTTCGTAGTTGATCCCGACAAAAAAGTAAAACTAACGCTGACCTATCCGGCAAGCACGGGACGCAACTTCGACGAAATTTTGCGGGTAATTGATTCATTACAACTTACGGCAAATCACAGCGTGGCAACGCCCGTCAACTGGAAGGACGGCGAAGACTGCATCATCGTGCCGTCGCTTTCCGACGAAGAAGCCACCAAAAAATTTCCAGCCGGATTTACAAAAGTCAAACCATATTTACGGACAACTCCGCAGCCGAATAAAACCGATAGAGGCGATTCAAAATCGGCATAAATGTCCGGTTTATGCGGCTTATTTGGGAGCGGATTTACATCTGCTCTTTTTTTTTTCTGATTAAGTTGTTATTTTTATACTTGAATGAACAAAATCAAAATTTTATCCGACAATTTAGCAAATCAAATCGCGGCGGGCGAAGTGGTCGAGCGTCCGGCATCGGTGATAAAAGAATTGGTCGAAAATGCGATTGATGCGGGGGCAAAGCGTGTAAAGATCGAGGTCGAACTCGGCGGAAGGCGTTTAATGCGGGTGGCGGATGACGGCGAAGGAATGATTCGGGACGACGCGATTCTGGCGTTTGAACGGCACGCGACTTCCAAGATTGCTGAACTTAAGGATTTAGGCGATATAAAAACTTTAGGCTTTCGCGGCGAGGCTTTGGCTTCTATCGCTTCGGTCGCAAAGGTCGAACTCGTTACAAAAGTTTTTGACGGCGAAGCGGCGACGAAAGTAAACATCGAAGGCGGAAAATTGATTGATGTCCGCGAAACCGCACGTCCGACGGGAACGACGATAACGGTGCGTGATCTGTTTTTTAACACACCGGCACGCCGTAAATTTATGCGTTCACAGGCGACGGAAAATTATCATATTACAAACACCGTTACGCATTATGCACTTGCCAATCCCGAAATCGCTTTTACATTTACAAACAACGGACGCGATTCGATTCGGGTTGCTCCGGCGAAGGATTTACGCGAAAGAGCTTATCAGCTTTTCGGTTCGCAGATGATCGAAAGTCTGCTTCCGGTTAAAGGCGGACGCGAGTTTATTGCCAACATTTCCGGTTACATTTCCGCACCGAGAGAACGCCGCACGTCCAAAGATTCGCAGTATTTTTTTATCAACGGGCGTTTCGTCAAAGATAAAATCATTGCGGGCGGTTTGCTCGAAGGTTTTCGCTCGGTTTTGCCGCACGGCGTTTATCCGGTTGCATTTTTATTTTTGGAAATTCCGCACGAAGAATTAGACGTAAATGTTCATCCGGCAAAGACCGAAGTCCGTTTTCGCCGTTCACAAGCCGTCAAAGACGTGATCGCCGAAGCAATTCGTCAGGCATTGCAGAATGCGGGAGTTTTGGCTGGTTCAGAGTTTAGCGTTCAAGGTTCAGAGTTGGAAGAAAGTTCGGAAGCGGTGAAAAATCAATCGGCAATTTCTGAAAACGATTCGGGAAAAGTTGAAGATTTAAAAGAATTTGAAGATTTTAAAAATGACACTCTACCAACGGAAATCAAATTTCCGCAACAATCAAAAATTGATTTTGAAATCCCCGCAAGTTCGCAGGATTTTGAATCTCTGGCGATAAATCGAAGCGAAGCGGGAAGCGACAGAGAGAATGAGAGAACGGGAGAGGGAGAGATCAAAGAAAATAATTTTGACCAATTTCAAAATGAATATCAAATTCCGTCAACCGAAGACCAAAAACTAAAAACAGAAGACCGGCTCGCAATCCAAAATCCAAAATCTAAAATCCAAAATTACCCGGAATTGCCTCCCGTTGATTCGGCGGAATCTATTCCGCAAGCAATTGAGGTAGAAAATGTTTCCGCTGCAAAGATTCAACCAATCGGGCAATTGCACAACAGTTTTATTATTGCCGCCGATGATGAAGGCTTGCTTTTAATTGATCAGCACGTTGCTCACGAAAGAATTTTATTCGACAAATTCCGCCGTCAGGAAACCGACCGAAAGATCGAATCGCAAAATTTGCTTTTGCCGGAAACGATTGATCTGACACCGGCTCAAGCAGCGGCATTTGATGAATTTGAGGAAGAATTGGAAAATTACGGTTTCGGCTTGATGAAACTTTCGGGAAGAACGATTGCGATAAAGAGCGTGCCTACCGATCTGCCGCCGTCGGAAGTCAGAAATTTATTTGCGGAGATTTTAGACACTATCGAAAAAGATAAACGCGGCGGTGCAAAAGCAACTTTGCGTGATGACATTGCCGCTTCGATGGCTTGCAAGGCGGCGGTCAAGATCAATATGAAACTCACGCCGGAAAAAATGCGTTGGATGATTGACAGACTTTTAACTACATCTTCACCCACGACTTGTCCGCACGGCAGACCGATAATTTTGCGTTTGACGATGAAGGATATTGAACGCAAATTTCATCGGTCTTAATAGATTTAATACAGCACTTTATTAACAAAATGAAAACTGAAAACAGCGTGAACAATGAAGAAATTAAAGAATTACCCGATGAGTGGTGGTATAAGATTTATGCCGGAGTTATTATCACGACGATTCTTGTAATTACGGCTTTGTGGGCTTTTTCCAAACATTTCTCAACATAAAAAATGACTTATTTAGATTGGGCGATTATTGCCGCGTATTTGGCGTATGTGATTTGGGACGGAATCCGTATGACCAAAAACAGCGGAAGTGCGGAAGGATATTTTTTGGCAAACCGGAGTCTGCCTTGGTGGGCTGTCGGTTTGTCGGTGATGGCAACGCAGATGTCGGCGATAACGCTGGTCGGCACAACCGGACAGGCATATTCGGACGGGATGCGTTTTATCCAATTTTATTACGGCTTGCCGCTGGCAATGATAATTTTGTGTATTACGGTTGTGCCGTTTTTTTACCGGGCAAATGTTTTTACGGCGTATGAATATCTGGAAAAGCGTTTTGACGTGAAAACGCGGACGTTGACGAGTTTTTTCTTTTTAATTTCACGCGGTTTGGGAGTCGGCGTAATTATCGCCGCACCTGCGGTGATTCTCTCGATTGTTTTGGGCTGGAGCGAAATTGTTACGATCTTTGCCATCGGTTTGACGACCACTTTTTATACGATGGTCGGCGGTGTGCAAGCCGTAACTTGGACGGATGTTAAACAAATGGTCATCATCTTTTTCGGACTCGGCATTTGTTTATTCGTCATTTTATCGAACTTCCCCGCCGGAGTCAGCATCGGTGACGGGCTTCATCTTGCAGGTGCTTTGGGAAAACTGACGACGGTTGAAACGAGCTTTGATCTGACCGAAAAATATACTATCTGGTCGGGAATGATCGCCGCCTTATTTTTGTTTCTTTCCTATTTCGGCTGCGATCAAAGTCAGGTGCAGAGATTTCTCACTGCAAAATCGGTTTCGCAAGGCAGAACTTCCCTTTTGATGAGTGCTTTTTTGAAGATTCCTCTGCAGTTTATGATCTTGCTGATCGGCGTAATGGTTTTTGTTTTCTATCAATTCCAAACGCCGCCGATGATCTTCAACGAAGTCGAAGCAAATAAAGCCGTCGTCGCAAGATCAGCTGATTACCGGCAGCTTGAAACCGAATACAAACAAATCCACGCCAACCGCGAACAGGCGGCTTTAGCTTTTGTAGATGCGGAAAAAGCTCAGGACGCGGCAAAAATAGAAACAGCCAAACAAAAATATATCGAAACAAACAATGCTTTTAACGACAGCCGAAAAAAAGCCACCGAATTTATTAAAACTACTAACAATGACAAAAGTTTTAATGATGTAAATTATGTTTTTCCGGTCTTCGTCATTCAAAATATGCCGATGGGCGTGATCGGTTTAATTATTGCGGCAATTTTCGCGGCGGCGATGTCTTCGATAGCGGCGGAACTGAATGCTCTGGCAACCGCTTCGACGATTGATTTTTACAAACGGCATTTTAAGCCGGAAGGAACTGATACGGAATACGTCAGATTCGGCAGATTTGCTACTTTCGTGTGGGGATTTTTTGCCTGCATCGTAGCGATGTATGCCACCAATCTCGGTTCGCTGATCGAGGTCGTCAACAAATTCGGTTCGTTCTTTTACGGTTCGCTGCTGGGAGTTTTTGTGCTGGCAATCGTAGTCAAACGGGCGAGATCGAGAGGTGCGTTTTTTGGTCTTTTGATTGGCATTTTGTGCGTATTCTTAACCTCTCTTTTTTATGTCAAAGATGGGTTTAATTACATTGCTTTACCGTGGATTGATACAAGCTGGTCATTAACTAATATTTTTATATCAGCTACTGACTTTTCACTATTAGTAAATAATCCAAATGGCAAATCAGTCATAGAGTTTTTATGGCTGAATTTAGTGGGTTGTCTTGCCACAACAATTTCAGGTTATCTAATAAGTTTAACAGTAAGTGAAGATTCAAAATGAAAAAATTAAATTCAAAAATTATCATTTCGGTTTGGATTTTATTATCCATTATCAATTTTCCATTTTCCATTAAATCGCAGGTTCGCCCGATTTACGATATGGGTGCAATCGGTTTGGGACAAATGCTCAAACGCCTGCAAACAACGGCAAGCGTAATGCACACGGGAGCTCACCCGGATGACGAAGATTCCGGTTTATTGGCTTATCTTGCCAGAAAGGAACAAGCGAGAACCGTCTATCTGTCATTGAACCGCGGCGACGGCGGACAAAATGTAATTGGCGAAGAATTGTTTGAACCGCTTGGCGTAATACGCACCGAAGAACTTTTGCAAGCCAGACGTTTAGACGGCGGCGAGCAGATGTTCACACGGGTTATGGACTACGGTTTTTCAAAAAGACGTGCCGAAGCCGCCGGAATTTGGGGCGAAAAATTGACGCTCGGCGATATGGTGAGGGCGATTCGGCTGTTTCGTCCGCTGGTTATAATTTCCAGATTTTCAGGAACTCCCGCCGACGGACACGGACACCATCAACTCGCCGGATATTTGACTCCGCAAGCATTTAAGGCGGCGGCTGATCCGAATATGTTTCCCGAACAATTAAAGGAAGGTTTAACCGTTTGGCAAGCGAAAAAACTTTATATGAGTCAGGGTTTTCGTCCGAATCAGGATAATGTGCCGACTTTGATCTTGAACACGGGCGAATACGATCCGCTTCTCGGGCGTTCATATTTTGAAGTTGCAATGCAAGGCAGAAGTCAGCATAAATCGCAGGAAATGGGAGTTATTGAGGCACGCGGAAAAAGAAATTCGGGAATGCGTTTGCTTGAAACTTTCGGCAAAAAAATTGAAAAAGAATCGAGCGTGTTTGATGGCTTGGACACTTCGATCAAAGGAATTGCTTCATTAACAACTAATAGCGACAAAGGTTTTATGAGCAAATTAGCCGATCTGCAAACTACTGCGGAAATGGCTTTGCAAAAGTATAACCAATACAAACCGCAGGAAATCATCCCGATTCTTGCCAAAGGCTATAAACAAGCGTTTGATGCGGAAAATTCAACCGCCAATCCCGATTCAAAGTTTTTACTTCGTCAAAAACAAGCCGAATTCGCCAAAGCATTACAAATAGCAAGCGGTGTGGTGGTTGATGTTCTAAGCGACACGGAAAAACTCGTCGGCGGTAATTTGACAAATGTCGCCGTTAAAGTTTTCGCTCCTGAAAATTCAAAAATCAAAGTAGAAAATGTTTCTTTGAATTTACCGAAAGGCTGGAAAGCGGAAACCGCTTCCGCACCAAAACCGTCAGGTGAATTTTTCCGCTTCTTTACCGAAGATGCGATGAGTGATTCGTATTTCAAAGTTACCGCACCGGAAAATGCCGAATTGACGCAGCCTTATTGGTTGGAAAAACCGCGTAACGTCAACTTTACGTTCGATTGGTCGGCGGAAGATGCGGCGAAAAATATGCCGTTTCAAAAACCTTTAGTCACGGCGGATGTCAAAATGGAAATCGGCGGGCAAGTTATTGTTGTAAATCAAAAAGCGGAATACCGCTACGCCGATGATATACGCGGCGAATTACGTAGAGATTTAAATATTGTTCCGGCTGTCGTCATCGGACTCGAATCGAATTTGCTGATCGCTCCGACCACAAGTAAAGCTACGATTTATAAAGTTACGATGACCGTTACAAATAATATGCCTAATGCGGTCAGCGGCAAGGCTCTAATTGATTTGCCGCCGGGCTGGAAACTTTCGCCCGCGTCGTCGGATTTTTCGCTCGAAAGAACGGGTGATAAAACCGCTATGAGTTTTGACGTAACAATTCCGGCAAATACTAAACCGAACGATTATGCACTTACGGCAAACGCTGTCATTAACGGAAAAAAATACGAGAGACAGGTTTTGGAAATTGCTTATCCGCATATCCAGACACATCGCATCTATTCAAAATCCGATATAACGATACAAGTTCTGGATTTGAAAGTTGCTCCTGTCAAAGTCGGTTATGTAATGGGCAGCGGCGATAAAGTTCCCGATGCGATCAAGCGTCTGGGATTGGATGTTGCGATGCTTGACGAGAAAACGCTTTCAACCGGAAACCTGAATCAGTTCGACACAATAGTTATCGGCATACGTGCTTCGCAGGTGCGACCTGATTTTGTTGCCAACAACGAGCGTTTACTCGATTTCGTCAAAAACGGCGGGACAATGATCGTTCAGTATCAGCAGGGCGAATATATTAAAAATAATCTGCCGCCGTTTCCTGCAAAAATGGAAGGAAATAAGAGAACAGTTGATGAAAATGCGAAAGTTACAATTTTAGAGCCGGATAATGAAGTCTTCAATTTTCCGAACAAAATCACACAAAAGGATTTTGAAAACTGGGTGCAGGAAAGACATCTTTACAGCCTGACCGATTGGGACGCGAAATATACGCCGCTTCTTGAATCGCACGACGAAGACGAAAACGAATCAAAAGGCGGAATGCTCTATACGAAAATCGGCAAAGGCAAATATATTTACACATCTTACTCGTGGTTCAGACAATTGCCGAAAGGCGTGCCGGGTGCTTACCGGATATTTGCCAATTTGCTGAGTTTGCCGAAAGCCAAGTAGATTTTGGGTTTTGGATTTTAGATTTGGATTTTTTGAAATTTGAAATTTAAAATAATAGATTTGAAATTGTATAGCAAAAGTTTCCCCATAAAAATAATTATGAACGAAAAATTTCCTGCTCAGAGTTATAAAGAAAATGTTTTGGCGGATTGTTTTGAGGACGCAAAACATTATTTTCTGGAAGCATACATCGCGGTTGATTATGCCCACGCGATAATGCTTGCCGAACAAGATATTATTACAAAAGATGAGTTAAACACTTTGCTCAAAGCCTTAAACAATCTCGATTTAGATGAAATTCGCCGACAAACTTACGACGGAAGCTTTGAATATTTATTTTATCTGCTCCAACGCAAGATTACCGAAAATTGCGACGACGACGCGGACCCCGCCGGAAAGCTGCACACTTTGATCTATAACGCAATGCGGGATGCGAATCGTGCGGTTGCTCTGTTTGCCAGCACTTTGGAATCGGCGGAATTTAATCTCGATATTCTAAAAAAAACGTGCCGAAGAAAATTTTATAACCGTAACGGAATTAGCCGATACGATTGTCCGCAAAGAAAATCTTCCGTTCAGCATTTCGCACAAAATCGTCGGTAAATCCGTAAAAGATGCTTTGGCACAAAACAGCGAAGTAACCTATGAAATTCTGCAAAACGCCGCGAAGGAAATTCTCGGCTAAGAAATTTTATTAACCGCCGAAGAAACCGAAGCCGCCTTGTCCGCCGAAAATTTTGTAAATATCCGAACGATTTACGGCGGAACTGCTCCTGATGAAACAAGAAGGGCTTTAACGGTTGAGCGTGAAAAAGAAGAATTAGATAAACAATGGCTCGATGAAAAGATTCAGTTTTTGGCGAATGCCGATAACAATTTGAAACATTTAACCGATAAATAAGCAGCGTGTAATTTGTTTTTCTACGGCTTTTTAATTACACAAAATTAGATATTCATTCAATTGGTTTTATTCAGGGATTTAATTTAATATTTACCAATGAAACCTGAAATCCGTGAAACTCCCGATAGTCCCTGGCGGCGGAAATTACACGAAATTATTTTTGGGGCGGAAACCCCCGGCGGCAAAGCCTTTGATGTAGTTTTGATCACGGCTATTATCCTGAGCGTTATCGTTGTCATTCTCGACAGCGTAAGTTCCTTTCAAACAAAATACGGTAATTTTCTCTATGCGACTGAATGGTTTTTTACGATTCTCTTTTCCATCGAGTATATTTTTCGGTTGCTTAGTGTTCGCCGTCCGTGGAAATATGCTTTGAGTTTTTTCGGGATAATAGATATTTTGTCAATTCTTCCGACCTACGTCAGCTTTTTTATTCCCGGAGTTCATTATCTTTTGACGGTGAGAATTCTGAGATTACTGCGTATTTTCAGGGTTCTGAAACTTACCGAATATATCAGCGAAGCCCGGACATTACAGAAGGCTCTTTACGCAAGTGCCAGAAAGATCGGCGTTTTCATCCTCACGGTTTTAACTTTAGTTACCGTTATCGGTTCACTGATCTATGTGATAGAAGGCGAAGAAAACGGGTTTAAGGATATTCCGACCAGTATTTATTGGGCAATCGTAACATTAACTACGGTCGGTTACGGAGATTTATCGCCGAAAACCGGACTCGGACAATTGTTTGCTTCCATCGTAATGATATTAGGTTACGGGATCATCGCCGTTCCGACCGGAATTGTAACGGTTGAAATGGCTAGAGCAAGCGGTGTAAATAAAAATCTCACTAAAGTATGTCCTTCTTGTTTGTCTGAAGGACACGATGCTGATGCAGTTTACTGCAAGTATTGCGGCACTGAACTTTAACAGGCGGATCGGTAGGATTTTTAAAATTTAGTGATTTTATAAAAATTTCCGCTGTTCTGTTATTCGATGACGGCTAAGACATCTCCGGCATTGACGGTTTCGCCTTCATTAAATCTGATTTCCTTTACCGTTCCGTCTTTGGGAGATTTCATTTCATTCTGCATTTTCATTGCCTCGACGATGATAACTCCATCACCTTTTTTTATCTGATTACCGACTGCGGACAAAATGCGGACAATTTTTCCCGGCATAGCCGTTTTGATCTCCGAGATTCCGTCATCAGCACCCGCCGCCGCCGCCGTGCCGCGTAAACGCTTCGGATCAATGAGCTTTACTTTAAAATCAAAAGCTCCGACTTTTACTTGCTGATAATCATTCGATTCATCTTGCGGGGATACGAAAACTTCATAAATTTTATTATTAAACTTCAGCAAATAAATATCGGCTTCCGGTTTTGAAACTTCAAGTTCATATTTACGACCGTTTATTTCAGCAAAAACACGGGAATTTTCCTTTTCAATGGAAACCTGATGTTCTTGATCGTTTAGCTGTGCAGTTAATTTCATAAATTATAAAAATAAAATTTGGTGATCTTTTTCGTCCGAATCAATCGCCTGATAGACCCATTCGATAAAATTTTCCCCGAAAAGATTGAGAAAATAAAAAACATTCAACGTGCGTTCCTGTAAGGCATTGCGTGGATAAAGCAGAGCGGTTGCATATTCGATTCGCCGATGCAGAACCTCGTTTCTGAAAGTTTCAGCCCGATGAAATTTTTTTCTGAGAGTTTCGACGTGCCATAAAATCTTTTTTTTGCGGTTTGCCAGATTATCGGATAAGGTCGGGTCGGATTTTTTTAACATTTTATCCAACTCGTCAAGTTGGATATTGACCGTTTTCTCAACATCCGCAAAAGTTTTCGCTGTTTCGCCGGCAATAAACTTTTCTATGACCTTCGCCATTAAATCTTCTTCGCCATTAAATACATCCTTAAACCGTAAATCATATTTCTTAAAGGTTCGACGGCTCTTCGGGTCAATAATCGTAAAGCTCGATCTGTGGCGAAAATGGGTTACGGGTCGGTCTAATATCTTATAAATAACTTCATTCTGAGCAAAATAAGCGATCTCGGCACTTCCGCCGAAATAGCAAACCGTCGGAAATAAAAAGTCCTGAACCACGGAACGCATCAAAACATTCGGACTCAATTGCTGCGGAGAATTTTCTGCAATTTCCAGTAATTCCGCTTTGTTAAACGATAGATCAGAATAGAGAGAATTTACCGACCGGGTTTCCGCATCAAATCTTAAAGCATTGCGTTTATTATCTTTATCTATATAAAAAAACGGGAAAAAATCTTCCGGCACTGAAACCTGCGTGTGATAACCCTTCTTTTCCAACTGCTCGTTTCTTTTAAGCAGTTCCCGTGTCATAACCTCGTGTTTCTCAATCGCCTGCTTAAAAAGCGGTGTGCATAACCGCCGCAATCCTTTGTTCATCGGACAAATTAGAATCAATCCGTATTTATCAAACAATTTTAAGATCAACTTGGCAAAAGCAGAACTGTAGGATTCATCGTCTTGATAGGTTTCGGTCAGAAAACACTTGATCTCATCGGTAAATTCCGTATGCGGCAAACTGTCAAAATAATCGTCAATCGTTTCGGAAATGCTCTCTCCCAATCCAATAAATGCAACCGGAGTATGTTCCTCGAATGCTTCCGGTTTGTTCGTAATCGTTTTCAGATTTGCTTCCTCGTCAATTACAAATGTTTTATTGGCTTCATCAAAATCGTGGTCTTCCGAAGCGATCCAAAAAAGCGGCACGGCTTTTATCCCCTGAGATGTTAATTCTTCCGCTAACTTTACTGCGGAAAGTGCTTTATAGATAGTATACATCGAACCGGAAAACAATCCGGCTTGCTGTCCCGCAATGACGGCAACGCAATCTTTTTCACGCAATTTGTTTATGTTTTCAAGCGTTTTTTTCCCGACTTCATATTCAATATTTTTTTCAAGCAAAACATCACATAAACGATTCCGGTCAATTTTGTAATTTTCCAAGACTTCGGCGGAAATTTCCGCAAAACTTTTATTTTTTGAAGGATAGAAATTTTCTACTTGACTTAAATTATATTGATAATCAATGAACAGATTGGATTGTCCGGGGATTTCCGCAAATGAAAGCAATTTTTGCTGAAACATTTTTTTTTCGGAAAAAGAAGCGAAGTTATTATCCATTTTTTTATTATAGAAGTCTTTTATCGTTTCAGACAAATGACAAAAGGCAACCTTTAAAGGTTACCTTTTGATTCTGAAGTTAAAGTAAATTTAACTTAAATTGTAAATATATCCAAATTAATTATCCAAATTGCTCACTCTTAAACGAGTTGGGGCAGTTTTTGCCGGTTCGTCCTTTGTTTCTGTTTTATTATCGGCAACCGGACCAATTGTCCTTTGAATTTCATATATTCCCGATGAATGCGTTCCGGCTAAAAGTTCGTTGGGATTATTCGGATTAAAAGACAGACTCCAGACTCTGTGGCTTGCCAGACTTACATCATTGGAATCTATGCGAGTCCAACTCCAGCCGGCATCTTCGGAGAAGAAAATTCCGCCGTCGGATTCCAAAGCACTGGCAACATACATCTGCTCGGTTTTCTCAGGGTTTATGAGAATACTCGTATAATTACCGAGCGGAAGATTTCCGCCGCGGCGAATCCATGTTTTGCCCCAATCCTTGCTCATATAAAGAGTATGAGCCGTGCCGACATACAGATTTTCAGGATGATCGGGATTTGAGGTAATCGAACTGATCGGAACGCCCTGCGGAATTGTCGGAACTTTGTTCCAGGTTGCTCCGTTGTCATTCGACATAAGCACACCCGAAGTAGCCGTGCCGATCCAAATAACCTGCGGCATTTTCGGTGAAACGTGGATGACATAAACCTGAGCATCAACTCCTTCACCTAATTCGATCTTTTTCCAGCCTTTGGAAATATCGTGGCTTCGATATAAACCGTCGTTTGTTCCCGCTAAGTAACCGTTTTTTCCGTCCTGAGCATAAGTTAAAACATTGATTTTCTGCTCGAGGGCGGCAACCGTTCCGTCTTCTGCCGGTTTCGGTTCGGGAGTTTCCGTTCGACGGCTTCGGCGGCTTCTTCTTGCGGTTGTTCTGACAGGTTTCGGTGCGGTTAATTGTTTCCAGCTAAGTCCGCGGTTGATTGATTCAAAAATACCGAAGTTTGTCCCCAGATAAATTTTGTTCGGATCAATT
>JBGTKR010000399.1:0-2136 GCA_041744535.1 Pyrinomonadaceae bacterium | reverse complement strand
ATCACATGCTCCAGAGTTTCGGCTTGTTTTTTTAATGCTGCATTTAAATACGGATGAGAATGCCCGTGCGTATTCACCCACCAACTCGAAACTCCGTCGAGCAGTTTCCGCCCGTCTTCCGTTTCGAGCCAAACGCCTTTTGCCGCAACAATCGGAATCGGCAAAGGTGCAGTTTTTTCCTGCGTGTATGGATGCCAAATATACTTTTGGTCTTTTTCTAAAAGGTTCATAAATCAAATTGAAGATAAGAATTTGTCCGCGAATAAACGCGAATTAGCACGAATGAAAGAGAAAAAGTTTAACCACAGATTAATACAGTTAAAAACAGATTTAGTTTTACTCTTTCTTATTCGTGTTGATTCGCGTTTATTCGCGGACAAATTCTTATCTGATTTTATCTGTGTAAATCTGCGGTTAAATTTCTTCTTCCCGATTTTCAAAAATCTCCCGCCAGGGAATAGCAATTTCTTCCAAAATCTTACAATCGCAATAACCGCCTTGCTGTGAAAGCCACGCCGAAACTTTCGGGAAGCTCATCATTTTCTGCATCAGATACTGCATTGTAAAACGCGATGTATGATCGCATTCCTGATTTAAGAGTTTGTTTTCCAGATAATCAAACAAGCTGTCAAACTGCTCTTTCGTGGCAGGTAATTTACCCAAATGCCGCTCAAGTTCTTCCGCATTTAATTGAGCCATTATCTCAACTTCTCTTTTTTTCACGATTGCCATAAATTAATCTTTTCGCTCCATTTTGCTAAATTTTCTGCATCAAGTTTCTCAAATTTTGGCATTTCCGCAAGCACGGAAACTTTCCCGTAATGCTCGATTGCTTTTTTATTTTCCGAATTCGGTTCGCCGTTCATAATTACACCGAGAATTTCCAAACCTCTATTTCGCAAACTTTCAATCGTCAAAAGCGTATGATTTATCGTGCCAAGTCCTGAACGTGCAACAATTAAAACGGGTAATTTTAATACTTTCATCAAGTCAATCATTAAATCTTTATCGTTCAACGGAACAAGAATTCCGCCCGCACCTTCAACAATCCAAAATTTATTTTCAGTTTTATTTTTGATAAAATCCAAAACTTTCTCAATCGTAATTTTAATATTTGCAAGTCTTGCCGAAAGATGCGGCGAAAGCGGTTTTTCCAATCGGAAACCTTTGTCGTAAATTTCTTCATCGGAACAATTTGCCAGATTTTTGACGGTTTCCGTATCATTATCAACTTCGATTCCCGTTTGAATTGGTTTCCAATAAACGACATTTTCCGTTTCACGCAAAGTGTTTATCAAAGCGGCGGAAACAATTGTTTTGCCGATGTTTGTATCTGTTCCTGTTATAAATATTCCTTTCATCAATAATGGAATCAGTATAGGATGCGATAGTGAGCAAGTTAAAATAAATTCAAGTTGATTATTAATTACGCTGCTCACTATCGCATCCTATACTGATTTAGAAAACTCCTTTCTCAATTGCTCAACAAAATCCTTCAAAATTTCTTCCGTCAGATTCAAATTCAGAGTAACCCGCAAACGCGAAGTTCCTTCCGCAACCGTCGGCGGACGAATCGCCCGAACATCGAAACCTTTTGCCTGCATTTTATCGGCAATTTTCACAGCTTTTTCGCTGTCGCCGATAATTATCGGGATTATTTGCGTTTCGTCGGCAGGGGCTTCAAAACCATAATCCAATAATAAATTACAAAATGTTTGCGATAATTTATTTAGTTTATTTCGCCTTTCGGGTTCATTCTCAACAATCTCAATCGCAACTTTCAAAGCATCGGCAATCGCCGGAATCGGTGCGGTTGAAAAGATAAATGAACGGCATTTATTTATCAAATATTCAATCGCCGAATTGCTTCCCGCAACGAATGCTCCCGAAACTCCGAGTGCTTTTCCCGCTGTATTTATCGAAAGAAAAACATCATTTTCGATTCCGCATTGTCCAATTAAACCGCTTCCTTTTTCGCCGCGAAGCCCGACTGCGTGTGCTTCGTCAACGATCAAATTAGTATTTGTTCGACGGCAAATATCCGCATATTTTTGCAAAGGTGCGATGTCGCCGTCCATCGAAAACAGCGATTCTGTAACGAGAAATTTTTGTCCTTTGCAATCGGTTTCAGTTAAA
>JBGTKR010000398.1:0-5299 GCA_041744535.1 Pyrinomonadaceae bacterium | reverse complement strand
CAGCCCTCCCGCTTGATGTAGGTATCCTCGATTATATTGCGATAAACTCCGCTTTCATAACCGCCGCCGGGTGCAGATTCCTTGATGGTATAGACTTTGCATATATCGCCTTTGCAGCTTAAAACTTTGAATTTTAATCTGGTGTCGCCGCAGTCATACACCGTATTGTATTCAATTTTATCTTGATTTTGTGCCATCGCTTTTTGCGAAACGACTGTCGCACCCGCGATTGTTAGAAATAAAACAATCGCCATTAAACCTAATTTATTTTTAGTCATAATTTTTCTCCCTTTAATTTTAATTTGTAAAATCCGCCGTCCTCTCCGGTCATTGCCGCGACGATTGCCGGCGACAGTGATTTTGTCGCACATAAATTTGTTGGTTTCTTCATTTTTATCCTCCGGTAATTGAATTATTGTTTCCACCGCTGCCTTTTATCACTCGATAAACTATCCATCCGATTGCACCAAACGGGAGCAGCATAACCAGCAAAAGCGTAACTCCGATAAAAATATCTCTCATAATTTTCTCCTGTTCTTTAACTTTTTCAATTTAATTATTCTCTTTGGTTACATAATCATAAAAATAATTCCGATAACTGCTAAAATCATTAGCAAAAGACTAATGACGGAAGCCCAGTAAGCCGGTTTTTCATATTCAATCGGAACAAGATTTTGACGCGAAATACGCAGAGCCACCCGCGAGATAATAAAAGCCGCGATGAGTGTAAAAAAACCCAAAACCGGAATTAAGCTGCAAACCAGAAGAATCAAGGCGACGATACCCAGCGTCCTTACCTGCTTGGCTTTAGTAAGCTGATTGCCCGTTATTTCCGTCGGAACACCCGGCGTATATTCATTCAAATTTAGTGTTGCCATTTTTTAAAATTTCCTCCATAGATTTTGTAAAAATTTGCTTTCGTTTAGTTAATGCGACAAATATTGAAAAAGCGGCTCAAAAAAATTTCAACTTTACGGACTTTTTTTCTTGTCGGAAAGGAAAAAACGGTTTATTCTTACTTTTATATCCTTATAAAAATTGAAAGCTGAAAAAAAATGGTTCAAAAACCGATCACACAAGTTCTCAACGAATTAAAAAACGGGCGGCGGGAATCTTTGGATGAACTTCTTCCGCTTGTTTATGAAGAACTGCATCGGCTTGCAAAATCGCATATGAGCCGTGAACGCTCGAACCATACATTGCAGCCGACGGCTCTCGTTCACGAAGCATATTTGAGATTGATCGGGCAAAACGAAACCGAGTGGCAAAACCGGGCACATTTTTTCGGAATTGCGGCACGTCTGATGCGGGAGATTTTGATCGAATACGCCCGGATGAAAAACCGTAAAAAACGCGGCGGCGAGTTTAAAACACAAATCGCCCTCGATTCAGCCGTCAGTTTCAACAATCAAAAAGAACTCGACGTAATTGCCGTTGATGAAGCGTTGTCGAAATTGGAAAAATTGGATGAAAGACAATCACGGATTGTCGAAATGAAGTTTTTCGGCGGCTTGACAATTGAAGAGATCGCCGAAGTTCTGGACGTTTCGCCCGCCACCGTCAAACGCGAATGGTCATCGGCGAAATTGCTGATTTATAAAATGCTGAATTAGACATTATCGGAAATAACAAAATGCCCGATCTTATAAGAATATTTTTCCCGCGAATAAACGCGAAAGACCGCGAAAATAAGACAAAAGATTTTCTGAATTTCTTTGTTTCGCGTAATTTCGCGTTTATTCGCGGGTTAATTCTTATTACCAATAATGTCTATTGAATAAAACAAAAAAGAATGAATGATCGGATTTAATTCATCACACTATGAACTCCGAACAATGGCAAAAGGTTAAAGTTATCTTGGAAGAAGTCTTGGAAGTCGCCCCGGCTTCGCGTTCCGCTTTTCTCGAAAAATCGTGCGGCGGTGATAAAAACTTAATCTGCGAAGTCGAATCTTTGCTCGATTTTGAAAATGAAGAAGCGGATTCGCTTGAAGATTCCGCATTTTCAATCATTTCCGAAAACGGTGCGGAAAAATTTCTCGGCAGACGAATCGGCAAATATGAAATCATCGAAGAACTCGGTGCGGGCGGAATGGGCGTGGTTTTTCTGGCGATACGTGCCGACGGCGAATTTCAGCAAAAAGTCGCTTTAAAACTCATCAAACGCGGAATCGGCTCGGACGCGATTTTGCACCGTTTTATCAATGAACGTCAAATTCTCGCTTCGCTCCAGCATCCGAACATCGCACATTTGATTGACGGCGGCACGACGGATGAAAACCTGCCGTATTTCGTGATGGAATACGTCGAAGGCGTGAGCATTCTCGAATTTGCACGACGGGAAAACTTGAACGTCGAACAACGCCTCGATCTGTTCCGCAAAGTTTGTGCGGCGGTTTCCTATGCCCATCAGAATCTGGTCATTCACCGCGATTTAAAACCGTCGAATATTCTCGTCGGCACGGACGGTGTTCCGAAACTGCTCGATTTCGGAATCGCTAAATTGCTCAAAACCGAACTCACCGATCAAACTGCGACGCAGCATTTCATTTTTACGCCCGAATACGCTTCGCCCGAACAAATTCGCGGCGAAAAGCTGACAACCGCCACCGATATTTACAGCTTAGGCGTAATTCTCTATGAACTTTTAACCGATGCCCGTCCGTTTTCATTTGAAAATAAAAATTTCGGCGAGATCGTGCAAACCGTAACGCAAACCGAACCGCTTCGTCCTTCATCCGTATTGAGTTCAAAGCCGGAAGAATTAAATCGAAAATTGAAAATCGAAAATCGAAAATCGCTGCGGGGTGATTTGGATAATATAATTTTAAAGTCCTTAAAAAGAGAAACAAAAAGGCGTTATTCATCCGTCGAGCAGTTTTCAGAAGACATCCGCCGCCACCTCAAAGGCTTGCCGGTTACGGCACGGCAGGACACGGTTTTTTATCGTGCCGAAAAGTTTATGCAGCGTAATCCGTTTGTCGTCGGCTCGGTTACGCTTGCTTTTTTGATTTTGATCGGCGGAATCGCCGCCGTTGCGTGGCAGGTGCAAATTGCCAACGCGGAACGTGCTAAAGCCGAACAGAGATTTAATGATGTTCGCACGCTGGCGAATTCGTTTATATTTGAAATAAACGAAGAAATCGAAAAAAGTCCGATCATGGCACGGGAATTATTAGTTACACGCTCTCTCGAATATCTCGACAAACTCGCCGCCGAAGCCGATGGAAACTCGGACTTACAAACCGAACTCGCCGCCGCTTATGAAAAGATCGGCGATGTTCAATCGGAAATTTTCAGACCGAATTCGGGAAAGACTTCCGACGCACTGAAAAGTCATAAAAAAGCTCTCGAAATCCGCGAAAAACTTTTCGCCGCCGAGCCGAACAACATTCTGCGTGGACTCGATACCGCAAAAAGCCTCGCTAATATCGGCGATATTTTTTCGATGACCGGCAGAGTTGCCGAAGCCGCCGAAAATTATCGCAAAGCGATTCGCCGCAACGAAAGTTTGCTCGCACTCGACGAGAAAAACATCGCCGTCCGGCAAACTTTGGGAAGAAATTATGCGGCACTGGGACAAGCCGTTTTGCGAAGCGGTTCGTTGTCGGAAACTCTGGCACATTACAACAAATCTCTGGAAATTTATAAAAATCTGCTCGTCGAAGATCCGAATGAAACAAAATTTCAGCGATCTGTGAGCGTCGTTTTGTCTTACATCGGCTACGTCAAAATAGAGTTGGGTGCGAATGAAGAAGCCGTCCGTTTTTTCAATGAATCGCTTGTTCTGATGAAAAATAAATCACTTTCAGAAGCGGGCAATATAAAATCCGGCGGTGAACTTGCAACCGCACATTTGTGGCTCGGCGTGGCTTTGAGCGAGAATGGCAAGCCGGACGAAAGTTTGGTGCAAATTAAAAGTGCCGTGGAACTTCAAACCGCGATTTTTGAAGCCGACAAAAAAAATTTGGGCGAGCAAAACGCACTTGCCGATTGTTATCTGGAACTTGGCAGAGCGTTTGCGAAAAGGGCGAATCGAACAGATTTGGATAAAGCCGTCGCCGCTTATGAAACCGCGATAAAAAATTACGAAGCGGTTTGGCAAATTGACCGTCAAAATTTTTCGGCTCGAAGACAGATCGCCTACACACGAAGAAATCTGGCGGATGCTTTTCGGCAAAAAGGCGAAACAACAAGGGCTTTGCAAATTTTTCGGGAAACGCTTGAGGATTTTGAAGAATTAACGCAAAAAGACGCGAATAATACCGAATGGCAACACGATTTAGCGGTTTGTCATTTGCGAATCGGCGAAATTTTGTCGGAAGGCGGCGAAGAAGAAAAAGCTGTTTCGCATTTTGAAAAGGCTCTCCCTATACTTGAAAAACTTGCCGCCGCTTCGCCCGAAAATGTGCGAATTATTAAAGATTTAGAGACAGCACGTAAGAATATGAGAAAAATCTGAAAAAGTGAGATGTAAAGTGATTCAGTGGACAAAATTCTAAAATCTAAAATTTGAAATTAAAAAACACTCGAAAATTTAGTTTCCAGATTACTTACTCACGTTACGCAAAAATGATTTTCAGCCTGATTTATCAGGCTTTCAAGCGAAGCGTAATTTAGCCACGTCATTTATGCATTAGTATCTACACAAGTTTGCAAGCGTTATATTTATTGACTTTTATGATATTATGTTTTTCCTTTCCTATCGCCAACGGCGACTGACAATATAGCCTATGGTGCAGACGTTTCGCCGAAACCATAGTATTTGACGACCGGGCAATCTGTCGCTGATAGGGTCGTGCAATGAATAATAATACATTATGATTAATCAGAAATGTGAGGGGTAGCGAATGAGTAATACCATTTACCATAATAAACTATGCAATAGCGTTTTGATAACCTCAACTTACTGAGTAGTTTGCCGATTGATAACAGAATGTTTATGGTATTTTTCCTAGTAGGCTATAATGTTTGTCGCCGTTGGCGACCGGAACAAAAATCAATATTTTCAAACTTGTGTAGATACTAATGACATGAACGGGTGGTTTTTAATTTGGAAAAATCCGGTATTTTGCTCTGAACTTGCGTAAAATCTTTTAACCGGACAAATTTATATATAAGGCAGAAAATGAAACAATTTACCATAATTTTTATCGCAGTTTTTTTCTTTACTTCAATTCAGACATTTGCACAAACTGCGGATTATTTTAAAAAAGTTCCGATGAAGCAGCTTTTGCAAATAGTCAAAGCCGAAGACGAACTTCGTTATGATAAAACACTTGAAGATTTAATGAGGAATA
>JBGTKR010000397.1:0-2063 GCA_041744535.1 Pyrinomonadaceae bacterium | reverse complement strand
GGGTTTAACGCACCGAAAGCAAACGCCGTCAGTGCGGCGGCACTCGACCATTTCAAAAAACTTCGCCGCGAAGTCCGTGTTTCATTTTCTTCAAGCCTGATTTCTTCATCTTCCGGCTTTGTTATTTTTGTCACAATATTTCCTCCAATAATAATTAAATTGCTCTCATAATTATTTATGAGAGAGCGGCGAAATCAATTTTTTCAGCCTGATTTCTTGATAATTTTTTTTCAGACACTCGCCTTCTATTTTCAAACTTTATCAAAAATGTGTTCCTAGTTCCGTCTTTTTTTTAACATAACGATTCACAGACTTTATAATCGGATTTTTTTTCGCCGCCGAATCTGGTATCTTAGTGTTACGATTTATAGATTTATAACACACATCTTTCATCGAAATTTCGTGCGCGAAAAAGTTATTTAAAATCAAACCAGCAACATTTAATTGGAAAAACTAAACGTCATCACATTTAAAAACCTCAATATAATATACGCCAACGGTTTTTGTGCCGTGCGTGATGTAAGTTTTGAATTAAAAACGGGCGAAACATTAGCGATTGTCGGCGAATCGGGAAGCGGAAAGACGACTTTGGCGAAAGCCGCACTCGGAATTTTGCCGAAAAATACACGCATTTCCGGCTCGATTAAAATAAATGACACGGAAATCGTCGGTGCGGATGAAAGAACGCTGCGAAAAATACGCGGACTCGTCGCCGGCTTTGTCGCTCAAGAACCTTTTTCGGCGTTTAATCCGCTATTTAGCGTATTCGATCACATTGCGGAAGCGTGGCGTGTTCACGATTTGATGCCGGAAAAAGCGAAGATTTTTCATACTTTGGAAAATTCGGGAATCGAAAGCGCCGCACAAAAGGCGGAAAAATATCCTTTCGAATGGAGCGGCGGAATGCTGCAACGGGCGACAATTGCGGCGGCGGCGGCACACAAACCGCAGCTTATTATCGCCGACGAGCCGACTTCCGCACTCGATGCAAATCGTGCCGACGCGATCTTAACTGCGCTCAAAAAAACCGGAGCGGCGGTTTTGCTTATCTCGCACGACATCAATCTCGTCCGGCGTTACGCGGACACAATCGCCGTTTTTTATAACGGAAGTTTGGTTGAAACGGGTGAAACCGAACAGATTTTTGAATATCCGAAAGATGAATATACGAAAATTTTGCTTTCCGAAGCCTCGCATAAATCTGAAATTAAAAAGGCACAAACCGAAACGATTTTGGAAGCGAAAACTTTGAGCAAAATTTACGGTGCGGGCGAGAATAAAATTTACGCAGTTAAAAGTGCTGATTTAATCGTCCGAAGCGGCGAAATCGTCGGCATTTATGGTGCGAGCGGCAGCGGAAAATCAACGCTTTTAAGACTTCTTGCGACAATTGAAACGCCTTCGAGCGGCGAAGTTTTTCTCGAAAAAGAGTTAGCGGCAAATGGCGAAACAAACAAACTGTTTTCCAAAAAAGCCCGCAAAGGTTTTGTGATGCCGATTTTTCAAGACCCGCTCGGCAGTCTGAATAAAAATTGGGCGATCTGGCGAATCATTACCGAACCTTTGAACGCGAAACATCGGACAGAAAAATTTTCCAAGCCGGAAAAACTGGAAATCGCCCGAAAAATCTTGGCGGAAGTCGGCTTAAAAGAAGTTAATTTGAATACAAAACCGCTGAAACTTTCCGTCGGGCAATGCCAGCGAATTTCGATTGCGAGAGCTTTGACGGCGAATCCGAAACTAATCGCGGCGGACGAGCCGACTTCGGCACTCGACGCAACGACGGCACAAACGGTGATGCAGCTTTTCCGCAAAATCGCTGGAAAAGGAACGGCAATTGTTATCGTCAGCCATAACGAGCCGCTTCTGAAATCTTTTTGCCACCGCGTTCTGCAAATGCACGGCGGCGTTCTCGAACACAAATAAAAATTATGGAAATACAAAATCAGAGTTTTTTTGAACTAATTATCGTTACGATTTCGGCGTGTTTCACGCTTCTTTTCGGTCATAATTTGTGGCTTGTCGCTAAAGACGAACCGGACGAAATACAAATTGAAGTTATC
>JBGTKR010000396.1:0-9025 GCA_041744535.1 Pyrinomonadaceae bacterium | reverse complement strand
ATCGTCTTCGATTCCATCAACTTCCGCCGTCGTTTCCAGATCAATATTCGGAATTATAAAGCCTTCGCCCTGTTTTTCGATTTTAACTTTTGCGGTTGTGTGAATATTTTTGGGTTCATAGCCCGCTTTGCCTAAATTTCCCGAAAGTGCCATCGTAAAACAGCCCGCGTGAGCCGCCGCGATCAATTCTTCGGGATTCGTCGCCTTCTGATCTTCGTCTTCCGAAAAACGCGATTGAAAAGAATACGCACCTTCAAACGCACCGCTTCCGAGTTTGACCTTTCCCTTTCCATCCTTTATCGAGCCGTTCCAATCGGCTTCCGCTTTTCTTGTAAACTTCATAATTTTTTTATCTCTCCTTTTTTCTTTTTTCTTTTCTTACTCTTCTTTTCGTATCTTTTCGCATAATTTCACGGGCAAAAATTCTTATTCTTAAAAATCATTTTCCAAAACAATTCTGTAACGCGGCTTGCCGTTTTCCAGATAATCGAATGCCTCATTTATTTCCGACATTTTGAAAACTTCCGTAACCGCATTTATATTATGCCTTGCACAAAAACCCAACATTTTGCGAACTACGTCGGGACTTCCCGTTGCCGTTCCCGTTACCGATTTTTGGTTGGCGATCAAATTAAAAGACACAACCGGAATCGGCTCTAAGACGGCACCCGCAATATGCAGAATACCTTTTGGAGCAAGTGCCTGAAAATACAAATCCCAGTTTAGCGGAACATTTACGGTTGATAAGATCATATCAAACTTACCCGCAAGTTTTTCAAGTTCCGCGTCGCTTTTTGTATCAACTAAGTAATCCGCACCCATATCTTTTGCTTCATCCGCTTTATCGGGCGAAGTCGAAAATGCCGTAACTTCGCAACCCCATTTATCAGCAAACTGCAATGCTAAATGTCCCAAACCGCCGATGCCGACTATGCCGATTTTATCCGTCGGCTTAATGTCATTCTGCACAAACGGATTAAAAACCGTGATCCCGCCGCAAAAAAGCGGTCCGGCTTTTGAAGCATCAAGACCTTCGGGCAATTTCTCCGCCCAAGCCCAATGACACCGAACTTTGTCCGCAAAACCGCCGTGCCGTTCAACAATCGTCGCTTCCAGATTCGGACAATTAATTTGGTAACCCGAAATACATTGATCGCAGTGCATACAGGTTTCCGAATTCCAGCCCAAACCGACTTTATCACCAACCTTCAAACCCTTCGTATTTTCACCAAGTGCGGCAACTTCGCCGACAACTTCGTGACCGCCGACAAACGGATATTCCGTCATCATCCATTCATTTTTCAACATTGAAAGATCGGAATGACAAATCCCGCAATGCGAAACTTTTATCTCGACCTGTTCATTTCCCAATTCACCCGCATCATATTCAAACGCCTCCAATTTTCCGCCGGCTTCGTGTGCCGCGTATGCTTGTATTTTGTTACTCATAATTTATTTTTTATTCTTTAAAATAATTATTTATTCATTGATTTCCTTTAAATCTTTGAGCGTTTCCGAAGGTTCGGGACGCTTCGTATAATCGGGATGAACTTCCGCCGCTTTGATAACGCCGTCCTGATTGACAACATATCTTGCGGGAATCGGCAAAGTCCACGAATCATCACCGTTATAACGCTGTAAATCCGAACCGAAACCTTTATAAACTTCCTTCAAATAATCGGGAAAAGCAAATTTTACCCCGAATTTCTCGGCGACGTGATTTCCCTCATCCCACAAAATATCGAAAGTCAGATCGTGCTTTTTCGCCATTTGTTTTGAAAATTCTTTCCGTTCCGGCGAAATTGCCACGAGCGTTGCTCCCGATTCCTCAATTTCATCGGCGACTTCCTGCAAAGCATCCAGCTCCGCGTTGCAATACGGTCACCAAACCCCGCGAAAAAAAGTCAGCACGAGATTCCCGTTTTTCAGCAGATCAGCCGACGAAACCATTTCGCCTTCCGCATTCGGCAACTCAAATTCCGGCATTTTTGCACCAACACCGAGCGAATTTGCAATAATTCCCGTGCTTTTCAACTCCTCAATCTGCTGTTTCATCTTCGCCTTCACTTCATCCGGCATTTTACTGCCTGATTCCTTCGATATATTTTCTAATTTTTCTTTTAATGACATAATTTTCCTTCTTTTAATTTTGAACTCTAACCCTAAACTACAAACACTAAACTATTTAGCCGCTTTCGCATCTTCTAGGGTTGGATAATCCGTGTAGCCTTTTCTGCCCGGCGAATAGAATGTGGATGCGTCCCAATCGTTTAATTCGGCATCTAGTTTAAAACGCTTCGGCAGATCGGGATTTGCCAAAAACAGTTTGCCGTAAACGATTGCATCCGCAGCGTTTTCTTCTAATAATTTCTCGCCTGATTCTTTGGTAAAACCGCCGTTTGCAAAATACACACCATTAAATAACGGACGCAAAAACCTGTGCCAATTTATATCTTTGTCCGGCGTTTCCTCAAAACCGATATGTAAATAAGCCAAATTTCTCTTGTTTAATTGCTCGATTATATATGGATAAAATTCTTTCGCATTCTCATCTTCCATACTGTTAAAAGGAACTGTCGGTGAAAGTTTTACGCCGAGTTTTCCTTCACCTATTTCTGATGTGATGGCATCCACGATTTCCAACAGAAATCTTGCCCGATTTTCATCCGAACCGCCGTATTCATCCGTTCGCAAATTCGTGTTTGTTCCCAAAAACTGATGAACAAGATAGCCGTTGGCACTATGAAGTTCAACTCCATCAAACCCTGCATCAACAGCGTTTTTTGCCGCCGCTGCAAATTCTTTAACGATTGATTTCACCTCTTCCGTCGTCAATTCACGAGGTTCGACAAAATCTTTCATCCCTTCATCCGTATAATTTTGACCATCTGCTTTGACAACACTCGGTGCGACGGGTTTTTCAATTCCTTCAGGCAAAAAGTCCGGCAGAGCAATTCTTCCGGTGTGAAATATCTGCATAAAAATTTTGCCGCCTTTAACGTGAACCGCTTCAACGACTTTTCGCCAACTTTCAATCTGCTCATTCGTATAAACCCCCGGCGTTCGCACATAACCTTTTGCCATCGGCGAAACATTTGTTGCTTCCGTAATCAGCAAACCCGCCGTTGCTCTCTGCGAATAATACTCAGGCGCATAATCCGGCTGAACGCCTTCGTCATTTGCCCGGCTTCTCGTTAATGGAGAATAAATAATTCTATTTTCCAATTCCAATTTTCCAATTTTTAATTTATCAAATAATTCACTCATATTTTTTAATCTTCCCCTGTTCTATCTATCATTTTTAATAACTCGAATACAAAACTCCATCAACTTCCGCTACGGTTAAGTCTCGATTATAAATTCCTGAACCAACCGCCTGAGTTTTGCCGCCTTCGCTCAAACTTCCCGTATCATAAGCACCAAAACCGATTTCTTCGATCAACTCCGAAACTTTTTTCTTTGCCTCCTTATCATCGCCGCAAACAAATATCACACGCCTGTCTTCGTGCGGTAAATCATTGTTTCCCTGCGATTTCAGATGCTCCGACCAAATTGTATTAAACGCTTTTATAACTTTTGCATCTTTCAAATATTCGGCAACCAATTCGCTCTCGGTAATTTTTCCACTTTCGATTTCCTCGAAAGTTCCATCGCGGTCGGGATAATAATTTTCCGCATCAATGACGATTTTGTCTGCCAGAGCATCGGCGGGCAAAGTTTTATATTCCTTGAACGGAATCGCCACTAAAACGATTTCACCAAACTTCGCCGTATCTTCAACCTCCATCGGCTTTACATTATCGCCGAGTTCTTTACTCAAATGCTCTAAGGTTTCCGCCCCGCGAGAATTGCTGATCGCAACTTCGTGTCCCGCAACGGCAAATAATTTCGCCGCCGTCGCTCCGATATTTCCTGCTCCGATTATTCCTATTTTCATAATTTTCTATCTCCGATAATCTGACATAATTTTCCGTTATCCGTTATCCGTTGTCCGTTATCCGTTGTCCATTAATTAAGCATTTTTCGCCTTTCGTAAATCAATCGCTCGTCCATACTGCTTCGGTATATAATCAATCATTGCATTGAGTTCTCGTGCTGCATTAAACACAAAATAAGGTTCGCGTAAAAATTCGCGTGCTAACAAAACCGCATCAGCTTCGCCGTTTTGCAAGATTTGTTCGGCTTGTTTTGCTTCCGTAATTAAACCGACCGCACCCGTCGGAATTTCGGCTTTTTCGCGGATTTCCGCCGCAAACGGAACTTGATAACCCAGACCGATTTTTATATCCGCATTCGGCACATTTCCGCCCGATGAAACATCTATCAAATCTATTCCGAGCTTTTTCAATTCTTTGCAAAATTCAACCGATTGCTCAATATCCCATCCGTCTTCCATCCAATCACTTGCAGAAATACGAACAAAAACCGGCAGATTTTCAGGAACATTTTCGCGGACTAATTGACAGACTTCAAGCGGAAAACGCAGACGATTTTCCAGACTTCCGCCGTATTCGTCTTTGCGTTTATTTGAAAGCGGTGAAAGAAATTCGTGCAGTAAATATCCGTGAGCGGCGTGAATTTCGATAACTTCAAAACCCGCCTCAACCGAGCGTTTTGTAGAATCCGCAAAATTATTTCGCACTTTTTTTATGTCGCTTTCATCCATTGCTTTCGGCAAGGTAAAATTGTCCGCAAATTTTTCCGCCGTTGGAGCAAATGTCCGCCAACCGCCTTCGCTTTCGTCTAAAACTTTGCCGTTTTCCCAAGGCGGGGCGGTCGAGGCTTTGCGTCCGGCGTGGGCGAGTTGGATTCCGGCAACTGCACCTTGTTCTTTTATAAATTTGTTGATTTTTCTGTATGCTTCGGCGTGTTCATCGCTCCAGATTCCCGCGTCCTGCGGCGAAATCCGACCTTCCGGTGAAACCGCCGTCGCCTCCTGAATCACAAGCCCCGCACCGCCCACTGCACGACTTCCCAAATGAACCAGATGCCAATCCGTTGGCATTCCGTCTTCGCTCGAATACTGACACATCGGCGAAACCCAGATGCGGTTACGAAATTCAATTTCTCTCAATTTATATGTTTTAAATAATTTGCTCATTTTTCCCTTTGTTCGTTTATCTCACCTAAATATTTACTGCGTTTTTTCGCTGTTCGGCTCACGGGCAAGCACAAGCCGTTGCCCCTACAATTATTTTTCTCTTATTCGTGCTTATTCGCGTAATTCGCGGACAAATTTTTTCTTTCTTTTTATTTCGCGTCCTTTCGCGTATTTCGCGGGTAAAAATCTTATACTTGTCCCTTCCAATTTTTACCATCAGAAATCTCAGCCCAACGCTCGCGGATTCGCTTAAAATCCTTTTCGCTAAAATCTATCTGCTCCAGCATTTCGGCATTTTCCTTCCAACGCCCCGGTTTTGTCGTGCCGACGATTGCCGTGTCAACTCCTTCGATTGCAAGTGTAAAATTCAAAGCGATTGCCACCGATTCGCTCATATTTTTATCGAGAAAATCATATTGCAAATCCTGAATTCTGTCCCAGTATTCGTGGTGATAAGAATCATCCGGTTTCGCATCGTGCCGCCAGACGGCATTTGCAATCGGACGTTTGGCAATAATTCCCATTTCGCGTTCGTTCGCCGGCGGAATTGTCAATTCAATCGCTTCCTGATCCGCAATGGAAACGGAAGTTTGCAAAGTGTCGAAAAAGTCGGTTTCAATCGCGGCAACGGCATCTTCGCCGTCGCCCGAATATCCGGCGTAGCGGATGTAACCTTTTTCTTTTGCAACAATTAACGCTTCGATAACTTCGCCGCGTTTGATCGTTTCGGCATCGCACGAATGCAGTTGTTCAATGTCTAAATAATCGGTTTGAAGCAGCTGCAAAGACTTTTGAATCGTTTCCAAAATCCCTTTTTTCGACCAATCGCTCCACGTAAATCCATCAACCGCACCGCATTTTGATATTAAAACAATTTCCCTGCGTCTGTCGCCAATCGCATTGCCGATCATCTCCTCCGATTTCCAATATGCGGCGGCGGTATCAACCAGATTCAAACCCGCATCAATCGCCGAATTCAATAATTCATTGACGGTTTCCTGAGTCGCTTTTTGCTGCCCGATCTCAGCACCGCCGAAACCCAAACGGCTGACTTTCAATTCGGTTTTTCCCAAGTTCTTATATTCCATTTTTTAACTTCCCGCACTTTCGGCTTGATCTTCCGCTTTCGTATCAATCGCAACTTCTCGCCATTCATCCATATTTTTCCTGACGGATTCGAGTTTTTCATCAATCGCCGTCATTGCATCTTCGCCGAGCGGCAGACGCAGCGGCGGATTTTCACTGTCAACGACATTAATCATCGCTTTCACGGCTTTGACCGGATCGCCCATTTGTTTGCCGTCATATTCGCCGATTCCGTCAACCCGTTCGGATGTAACATAATCGTCAATTCGATTTTCCGGCTGCATAAATGAACGCCCCGCAAAATCCGTGCGAAAACCGCCCGGTTCGACGATTGTTACTTTGATTCCCAAATGTTCCACTTCTTCGGCGAGTGCTTCGGACAATGATTCGACCGCAAATTTTGTTGACGAATAATAACCGACCGAAGGAAGCGAACGGAGTCCGACAACCGACGAAAGATTCAAAATATGCCCACTTTTCTGCTTTCGCATTAATGGCAAAACTTCACGCATAACCGCGATCAAACCAAAAACATTTGTTTCATACTGATGGCGAATCTGCTCCATCGAAGGTTCTTCAATCCCGCCGCCGAGTCCGTAACCCGCATTGTTAATCAAAACATCAATCGTCCCGAATTTTTCAACCGCTCGCTTGACCGAATTTTTAATATCTTCCGCTTTCGTAACATCAAGCCGAACCGCCAAAGCCGTATCAGGATATTTTTCAACCAAATCTTCAACATCTTTTGTGTTTCGAGCCGTCGCCACGACTTTTTCGCCGCGTTCCAAAACCTGCTCCGCCAACTCGCGTCCAAACCCCGTCGAACTTCCCGTTATAAACCAAACTTTATTTTTATTACTCATAATTTTTTCCTTTTTTTATTTGTTAATATATTTCTCGATTTCCTTATTAAATCTTTCCCTTTCATCAATCGCCAAGAAAATTGTCTTGAAATTTTTCTTGATCCCATAAACTCCATTTAAAACCGTTTCGTTTTGCAAAGAGATTTTAAAATTCGGTGCTGTAAAATCTCCAAGCGGTGATAGTTTTACTTCTTGATCTTCCAATTCAAACGGTGGCGTAACGCTATCCATTGATTTTATATTCACCAAATCAATTTCGGCATCGCCAAACAATCCGCAACGAATCAATAATTTACCTTTTTTAATTTCAATCGGACGCAAAAAGATCGCTTTGCCGTGAGCGAAAAGTTGAAACAGAAAATAAATGCTGAGAGCAGTTAAAACCCACGCAAAATATACGTTCCATTTCGCAATCAAATAGTGCAGAACCGAAGTTTCGATAAAAACCAAAAAGCCGATTACGCTTAACAATGCCACAGTTCCGTTTGTTTTGTGATAAGTAAAAAACCGCTCGCCGCGTTTTGCTTTCCAGCCGACAAAAGCATAATAAAATCCCGCAATTTCAAAAGAAACAGCGTTCGCTAAAATCACATTCGGAAAATTTTCCGCTAATGTTTTGCGTAGAGCTACTAAAAAATCTTTGTGTATTTGATAAAGCGTTTTATAGGTTTTACGTGATTTGTAAATGACACTCGCGGCATAAATTAAAACTCCAAATTCAACAACGGGCAATGCAAAATATAAAAAATAATTTAATAAACTGCGATTATTTTCAGGCAAAATACTTGATGCGATAACTATTCCAAATGTAAAAATTCCAGCCGCCGTCAATTTTGAAATTTTCGTTTTTCGGATAAAAAACCAGTAAGCCAAAGGCAAAGTTATCACCAAATCAAAAGTTACGGCATTTGCCATCAAAGGTTGATTTATAAGCGTTGAAGTTTGTGCAATGAAAACCGAAACCATCAAGATCGAAAGCAATAATGCGGCTTTCAGAATGTTGGATATTAAATTTATGATGTTCACATTCATAATTTTACCCTTTTACTTATTTGTTTAATTCTGCTTCTAATTTTTCTCTCAAACGCTTATCATCCGCCGTTACATCGGGAGCAAACCTAGCCGCGATCTCGCCGTTTTTGCCAATTAAAAACTTCTCAAAATTCCATAAAACTTCACTGGGCTGACTTCTTTCAGAACCGTATCCTTTCAATTTTTCTTCAAATTCGCCGTCGTTTACATCGGTTTCCGGTTTTGTTTCGGTCAGATATTTATAAAGCTCGTGCTGATCGTCGCCTTTGGCTGAAATTTTTGAAAACATTGGAAACGAAACATCATAATTGGTCGAGCAAAACTCTTTTATTTCCTCTTCCGTTCCCGGTTCTTGTCCCATAAAATTATTTGCGGGAAAACCTAAAATCTCAAAATTTTTCCCCTCGTATTCTTTATAGAGTTTCTGCAAACCCTCATATTGCGGAGTCAAACCGCATTCTGAGGCGACATTGACGATCAATAAAACTTCGCCTTTGTATCCGCCCAAATTCGTTTCCTCACCGTCAATTGTTTTTACGGGAATTTCATAAATTTTTTCCGTCATAATTTTTTCTCCTATTCTTTTTCTTTTCTTGAAATCATTAAGCCATCGCGGACGGCAAATAAAATATTGCCGACTCGTTTATCCGCATTTATTTTTACATTATATTCGTGCAAAGCCTTGGTAGATTCCTTCACATCATCGCCGTTTTCCGCATTCAAAACATCGCCGCTCCACAAAACATTGTCGGCAACTATCAAACCTCCGATTCGCATTTTCGGAAAAACCAAGTCGTAGTAATTTGAATAATTCGCCTTGTCCGCATCAATAAAAACGAGGTCGAATGTTTTATCCAAAGTCGGAATAATTTCCGTCGCTTGTCCGAGATGTGCTTCGATCTTGCTGTTCAAATCGGTTCTCACCCAAAAATCTTTGGCAATT